>JBJFFR010000099.1:0-13376 GCA_051891935.1 Oscillospiraceae bacterium | reverse complement strand
ACCTTTGGACGTGGGCCGTCTCCTCTCCCCCTTAAAGGTTCTCCCTCTGCACTCCTTTTCCTTTATCCCTCTCTTCTCAGGCCAAACTATATGGACTATTAAGCTGCTTTTTCCACTTTAGTTTACGGGCGTTTTGCGACCTGTGCTGAATATAGATGTTGGAGAATCAGTAGAATAGGTCTATATTCTTCTAAAAAACAACAACCGCCTTGTTTCATGGAACACTCTGCAAAGGAAAACCCTTTCCCTACAAGCTTTTAGGTTAAAACGAAATCAGGGCGGATATGGAATCCGCCCATACAATATTCCGATCACTCATTTTCCACAATGCTGCTTACCCATACGCCTTTCTTTATCAGTATATATCCTATGATGACTTTTATTATGTCCGCTGCGTTCACTATCGCATATACGGGCAGTATCGGCAGAGCCGTAAAGTAACAGAGGATATATGCAAGCGGAACCGTTACTGCCCACGAGAACACGCTGTCAAATAGAAATGTTATCAGCGTTTTTCCTCCCGAACGCAGCGTAAAATACATTGCGTTAAGATAACCCTGAACCGGGAAATATGCAGCCGTTATGATGATGAAGCTTGTTCCGAGCGCTCTTACCTGCTCCGTTGTATCGTAGAATAATGGGAAAAACTTTGACCCTGCAACAAGCACAAATGTCAATATAAGGCAAACTCCACCCGTGAACTTCATCAGCGAGAACGAGTCCTTTTTCGCCTTTTCATATTCACCTGCTCCGAGGGTCTGTCCTATGAGGATACCGACCGCATTTCCGAGCGCAATGAATACTACATTGAACAGGTTGCACAGCGCATTTGAAATATTGATTCCTGCAACGATCTCAAGACCTCTTATTGCGTATGTCTGGGTCAGAAATGCTATACTGCCTGCCCACATAAATTCATTCAGGAATATCGGCATACCCTTTTTGAACATCTTGAAAGCAAGCTCCTTCGGCACCAGAAAGGTCTTATAAAGTCCCTGCAAAAATTCGTGCTTATCCCTGCGCAGATTCGCCCAGACTACGACAACGAGCATCTCAACTATTCTTGCAAGCACCGTTGCGACAGCCGCTCCTCTTACTCCAAGCTCGGGGAAACCGAATTTTCCGAATATGAGCAGATAGTTGAACACGATATCGACAACAACGGACGAAAGTCCTGCAACCATAGGTTTTATGCTGTCGCCCGACTCACGCAGCGAGCTTGCATATATCTGCGTGATAACGAACGGCAGAAGCCCGATCAGCATTATTTTAAGATAATCCTTTGCGTTCTGCATTGTCAGAGCAGCATCTATCGTACCGCTTTCACCTTTAAGATAAAGTCCGATCAGGAACTCATCTTTAAGCAGGAATGCAAGCAGACCTATGACAAGAAACCCGAAGCAGATAAATCTTTTCATTCGGACAGCGCTGCGGAAGCCTTCCATATTATTCTGACCGTAGAACTGCGCGGCGTAGATACCGGGGCCGGAAAGTCCTCCGAAAATGCCGAGGTTGAACACGAATATGAGCTGACCGACTATCGTTACCGCTGTCATTGCCTCCGTTCCGAGGCTTCCTACCATTACACTGTCGACAAGTCCGACCATATTGGTTATGCCGTTCTGTATCATCATCGGCACGGCAAGCGCCAGTGCACGGCGGTATATTCCGTTTTTCTCTTTCATAAATGTCACCTCCGATTATACGAAATATCATTGATTATAACACAGTAAAAAGCCAATGTCAAATCTGAATTTTGATACACGGTATTCCAACGAGTAAATTATTTTTTGCAAATTTATTAACAAACTATTGTAGGGGACGGGTTTCCCGTCCCGTTGTCATCAATACCATTCAAAAAACGGGACGGGCGACCCGTCCCCTACAAAAAATTACGCCGATTACGACCATGTTTTCATGGAAATTTCATTGTTTGTTTACTCGTTGAAATACCGTGAATTTTGATACAATTTATCTTGCATTTTTGCGACAAAAGTGGTATAATCGATCCCGAAAGGAAGTGTTCCCGAATGAACGGTGAAATATCAGTTCGTTTTGCCGAAATTTCCGACGCTGCGGCGCTTTCGGAGATATACAGACCCTACGTTCTCAAAACGGCGATAACCTTTGAATATGCTCCGCCGTCCGCAGAAGAATTTGCGGCAAGGATAGAAAAAACGAAGCAGAAATATCCATACATCTGCGCCGAGATAAACGGAAAAATCGTCGGTTATGCCTATGCTAGTTCCTTTGTCGGAAGAAAAGCTTATGAACACTCCGCCGAAACGTCAATCTATGTCGAAATGTCGCACAGAAAGCACGGCGTCGGCAGAAGGCTTTATGAAACGCTTGAAAAGCTGCTTGCGGAAATGAATGTTTACAACGTCTGCGCCTGCATCGGCGTTCCCTCGGGCGAAGCTGACGGGCATCTTGACCGAAACAGCGAGTATTTTCACGCACATCTTGGCTATCGCTATGTTGGGAATTTTGAAAAATGCGGTTTCAAGTTCGGCAGCTGGTACGATATGATATGGATGGAGAAGATCCTGAACGAACACCCCGACTCGCCGCCCGAATTTGTGAATGTAAACGACCTTTCCACGGAAAGCATCGAAAAATGCGGAATAAAAATTGACTGTGTCACAAAACACGGTTGATTTTAGGAAAAAGCTGATTAAAGCGAAGCGTTCGTTTCGCCGTTTTGAAAAATGTACGAGTTGCCGTCTTTGAGTACATTTTGAAAAACGGCAGAAACGTATTAATCAGCGTTTCCTTAGAAAGTTGTTCTGCTATAATGATATGCAATAAATACAAAGCTGAAAAATATCAGCCTTACAAAATCGGAATTTGGCAGCGTATAGCTACAGCCGCTTCGTTGATATTTTTTGTGGGGATTATTCCATTTGCGGCTCGGTAACGTTAGTTTATGTAATAACATATCGGAAAGAGGACAGGTGAATATGGTACTCAATAAGCTTGAATATGCAATTATGGATATAATTGATGAAAAAATATTTTATGATGATATTCCCAATACATTTGAAAAGAAATGTATTCTTCGAAGTGATAAGTTTTTTTCAGATTGGTTTCGCCACCTTACAAAAATGAAATCCTTTCACAGTTCTCTAACTAAAGAGAACGTAAGTATCTCCGCAATCAATGTTACCTTAATACCGCCTTATTCTCTTTCTATATTATATAAAGCAATATTATCCGAAAGTGAAAATTGGAATGCTGATACAGAGTTGAGCGATTTCATTTCAACTATACATATAGCTGAAAATGAGAACAAATTTCTTGCTGTCAAATTAGTATATACAAACATTAATGAATGTCCATATTGCGGTCAACGTTACGAAGTTGAAGAATTTGCAAACATAATAAAATATTGTCCCGGATGCCTAAAAAGAAACGAATTAAGTTGTGAATATGGCTATGGAGCGGTTACTCCTTGCTATATATACTGTGGCAGCGAATTGATTGGGAGAGTAATTGATTCATCAGAGTATTATCTCCGCTCCGAAAAATTTAAGTTGAATCTGAAACTCAAAGAAACGTATCTGAATGCCCTTTATGAAGCTGATGAAATCATAAGTTATATGCTTGAAAATAATCGCTTGAAATCGAAATAAATTTCAGGTCATACCACAGTCACACTTTTCAGCTTTAAATTTATTTTTCAAAAGTTATGTGAAATGTTGCAGTAACAATTTATACTAATCCCCGATTATAAAGTGTACAAAAAATGGGGCAAAATCTCGCATATATGGATTTTGCGCAGATTTTTTTCTACACTTTAATGAGGAATTAGTATTAATTACGCAAATCGACAAATCCCCAGGTTTATAGCTTCACCAACCATATACCGTGACATAGACTAAAATTATAAGGAGAAAAAATCATGCTTTATATCTGTTACCCAAAATGTACGACCTGTCAGAAAGCGAAAAAATTTCTTGACGAAAACGGAATAAAATACGACGAGCGCAATATCAAGGAGCAAAACCCGACGCTTGACGAGCTGAAAAAATGGCACAAACAAAGCGGACTTCCGCTGAAAAAATTCTTCAACACGAGCGGTCAGCTTTACCGTTCAATGGAACTTTCAAAAAAGCTTCCGTCAATGTCGGAGGATGAACAGTTCGCTCTGCTTGCATCGGACGGGATGATGGTAAAGCGCCCGATAATAGTAACGGACAGCAAAGTTCTTGTCGGATTCAAAGAGAGCGAATGGGAAAAGCTGAAATAAAGGAGCCGCAGGCTGCTCCCTATTGTGAATTGCTATAAAAAGCTCATTGTTTTTAGGCAGAATTAATACAAACCTCCAAAGCTTGGCTTTATTGCTTTACTTTAATGAGCAAATGTGATATTATAATGCTGTAAATTGCGGACAAGTTTAGGCTTCCGCATATCGCATTTTAAGAAAGGTTAGGGAATATTATGAAAAAATTAGCAAAGCTTTTCGCCGTAATGGCACTCGTTCCTGCAATGCTCGCAGGCTGTTCAAGCGCAAACGGCACAGCAGACGAAACAACAGCCGCAAACACTGACAACGCCGCTGTTGCAGAAGCAGGCGAAGACAACTCACTCCAGAAGGTTCTTGATTCGGGCGAATTTATCCTCGGTCTTGACGCAACCTTCAAGCCTATGGGCTACACAGACGAAAGCGACCAGATCGTCGGCTTTGATATCGACTGCGCAGAGGAAGTTTGCTCAAGACTCGGCGTAAAGCTTATTAAGCAGCCTATCGACTGGGATACAAAGGAACAGGATCTTGACGCAGGAAAGATCGACTGTATCTGGAACGGTATGTCTATCAACGCTTCAAGACAGGAAGTTATGAACCTGAGCGAACCTTATATGAAGAATGAAATGGTATTCGTTGTAACCGCTGACAGCCCGATCGCTTCACAGGCTGACCTCGACGGAAAGACAGTTGCAGTACAGAGCGGCTCCACAGCACAGGAGATCCTTCAGGGCGCAGGACTCAACATCACAGAAAACGCACTTGCAACAAACGTTGAGTGCCTCCAGCAGCTTGAACTCAACCTCGTTGACGCAGTATTTATGGATTCCGTTGTTGCAAACTATGAGATAAAGGAAAGCGGCAAGAGCTATGTTCTCCTTGCTGACGGACTTGAAGAGGAAGAGTACGCTATCGGCTTTAGAAAGAATGACCAGGCTCTCCGTGATAAGGTTCAGCAGATACTTTCCGAAATGAAGGCTGATGGCAAGCTCGGTGAGATCTCCGAAAAGTGGTTCGGATCGGACATTACAACGGTTAAGTAATATTTAATGCGTAATTCGTAATGCGTAATGCGTAATTATTGCGAACCGATAATTTATTATTAAACCTCAATTAAAAAACAGTACGGTCACGCTTGATGATATAATCATTTCGTGATCGTACTTTTTTAATTATAACAGATTTGCGAAGCTTAATTACGCATTACGCATTACGAATTACGAATTTCCCTCCCCCCTCTTGACTAACCCGATAAAATTTATTAAAATAATACTGTAAACAAACCCTACTTTTGAAAGGAACGAAACCTATGCCAAACGCAAAATTCGGCCCAGCCGGAGCTGCTGCGAGCTTCAAGGAAATGGGCTATAAAAAATCCACACAGCTCGGTGATTATCTGACAAAATTCGGACTTGACCATTTTGAATATCAATGCGGTCAGGGCGTGAGAGTTTCCGAGGAAAGCGCAAGGGAGATCGGCGCAGCACTCAAAAATGCAGGTATAAGCGTTTCCGTCCACGCACCCTACTTCATATCTCTTTCAAGCGTTGAGGAGGAAAAGCGCCTTAACTCTGTCAACTACATTCTCGCATCGGCAAAGGCTGTGAACGCTATGGGCGGCGACAGGATAGTTATCCACAGCGGTTCCTGCTCGAAGATGACGAGAGAGGAAGCTTTGGAGCTTGCAAAAAACACAATGAAGCTTGCCCGTTCGGAACTTGTTGCGCAGGGTCTTGAAAACATCCGCTGCTGCCCCGAAACTATGGGAAAAATAAATCAGCTCGGCGATCTTTACGAGGTAATGGAGCTTTGCAAAATTGACGAAAGCTTTATCCCCTGCATCGACTTCGGACATCTAAATGCACGAACCTTCGGCTCGATAAAGGACAAGTCCGACTATGAAAAGATCCTTGATACGATCGAAAACGAGCTCGGCAGCGAACGCCTTAAAACCTTCCATTCGCATTTCTCAAAGATAGAATACACCGAAAAGGGCGGAGAGAAAAAACATCTGACCTTTGCCGATACGATATACGGTCCGCAGTTTGAACCGCTTATGGAGCTTGTTGCAAAGAAAAACCTTGCCCCGACCTTTGTCTGCGAGAGCGACGGCACTCAGACCGAGGACGCAAAGACAATGAAGGATTTTTACACATCGCTTTTGTAATATATTGTAACCTTGCTGTAATTGCTATTTCGGTAAGAAATGGTATAATTATAGTTACAAAGCAAAACAGCCGATCATTGCCGCGAAAAATCGCTTTGCAATGGTCGGTTTTTATATGGGGGTATGACTTATATGTTGAACAAAAAATTTGCGGCGGTGATAATTGCGGCTTTGTGCCTTACGGCTTGCGGAAACACGCAGACGGCTTCAAACGATACCGAAGAAACAACGGCAAGCTTGACCGAAAGTGCGAGCGAAACTACAACTGCGACCCAATTATATGAAATAATCACAGATGAAGATGGAAATGATATCGTAATTGACCATAGCGGCGATGCGATCGAAGAAACCATAGAGGGATTTGAAACAACCGCCGCAGAGTATAACACGGGCAATCCCGAAGAGGGACTTGTCTATTTTGTTCAGCCGAGCATAATGCTGTATCCGAGATACATGCAGCTCGACGACTGGGAGTGCCGTGACGGCGAGGTTCTGCGTGATTTTCATTATGACGGCGAATGGAATTACTGCAAGGAGCTTATTTATGTTTTCTCCAACTATACGGACGAACCCGTGACTATCGACAACATACAGATCTTCCGCGGCGATGAACCCGTCAGCTTCACAAACGGTTCGGATACGTTCGACATAAATTTCACCGTTCAGCCTATGCACAAGACAGATTATCTTTTGCAGTCGGAGGACTTCGATTATTCCGCCTGTGAATCGGGAATCTACCGCACGGTCGTTAATATCGGCGGCGAGAAGTCCGAGCGTGAGTTTTACATAAACAACTGCGAGCTTTACAGCAATAAACACACCTCTGAAAACTGGGGATTTTATGACGATAACGACAACTACGTTTCTTACGAATACGATGTATTTGCACCGACATTTTTAACCGAGGAACAGCAGCAGATCTTTGCGGAAGCACAGGGTGTTATGTGGGACTGGTTCTGGTGCGAACGTTATTTGACGCAGGATTATATTGACAAGCACACGACCGATGATTTTATGCAGATGGTTTACGGAGTTTTCACCAAGGAATATGCAGATGAGCTTTCAAAAGAATATATTGACGAAAACGGCGAATTTATACCTCGGGACGGTGCAAGGGGCAGCAATATAAGCTATTTTGACCATTGCTTTATCCCCGTTTCTGCCGATGAAAGCACAGTCGAATTCAAGGCGGTTGTTACCTACTGTCATACCGACAATCCTTATGAATTAGGCTTTGAAGATGATTTTCACTATGTTATGAAAAACACGGAGAACGGCTGGAGAGTTGACAGGTTTGATTTATGGAATTGATGCAAAACGTCAAAATCTAATAAATATGGAGATGAAAAAATGAAAAGTCTTGCCGCCCCAAAACGTGTGACCGCAAAATACTGCCTTATCGCATTTCTTGCAGGTGCGGCGGTGTTTCTGCTTTCCTCGTTGCCTTATGCCGCACAAAACGGGTTTATATTTTATTTTTACGGCGATTTTGAAGCGCAGCAAGTGACGTTTCTTGTTTACCTGCGTCGTGTTCTCTGCGGTATGACTATCCCCCAATATGACTTCAATGCAGGTCTTGGCATGGATTTTCTCGACGCTTACAGCTTTTACAATCTTTTCAGCCCGTTTACGCTCATTACCTTGCTTATACCCGAAAAAGCGATTATTTACGCCGTTCCTTTCCTTATTGCGCTGAAACTCGGAGTGTGCTCTCTCAACGGATATCTCTACGCTTCAAGGTTCTGCAAAGACCCATGCTATGCTCTTATTGCGGCAATGCTTTACACCTTTTCGGGATACCAGATGACAAATTTCGTGTTCCATTATATGGACGGGATAGCGCTTTTTCCGCTTCTGCTTTATGCTCTTGAAGCCGCGGTAACGGAAAAGCGCAGGGGACTGTTCGGCATAGCTGTTGCTTTATGCGCTCTGACGAATTACTATCTGTTCGTTATCGAAGCGATATTTGTGATCTTATATTTCCTTGTGCGTCTTACCGACAACTCGTTCAGAATCGGAATAAAAGACTTTTTCTGCCTTGGGTTTGAAGTTTTGGTGGGAACTGCCGCCGCAGGCATCGTTCTTGTTCCTGCGATAGTATGTATTCTCGGAAGTCCCCGTTTGGGAGGGTCGTATTCCGCGGACAATATCGTTCAGGCTTTATTCTACGAAACACCGTGGCGCTATGCAAGGATAATCCAATCCATGTTCTCTATCCCCGACACGCAGGGCTATACGAACATCTTTCCCGATTTCAGGGGCGAATATCCCGCAGGTTCGAGGTGGTCGTCACAGGCTATGTATCTTCCGCTGTTCGGAATGTCGGGCGTTATCGCTTATGCCTGCACCTGCAAAAAAAGCTGGCAGAAAAAGCTTATCGAAATATGCTGCATTATAGCATTCATACCCATACTCAACAGCATTTTTTCTCTCGGAAGAACGACCTATTATGCAAGGTGGCTGTTTGCGCCCGTGCTTATAATGTCGCTTATGACCGCACTTGCGCTTGAAAATGAGTCGTCTGCGTTCAGAATGGGAATCATCATAAACGGAGCGGCGGTGATCGCCTTTGCCGTTTTTACGGTCATATTCCCAATGGAGAAGCTTTCACTTTGGGAAACGGGAGCTTATTACAGCAACACCCAGAAATGGACAAATCTTTTGCTCACCGCCGCAGGACTTGTACTCACGGGAATTGTGGTATTTGTGTTCAAAAAGGACAGCTCATACTCAAAAAAGGCAGCGGCAACTGTCATTGGAGCGGTATTCATTCTTACGGAAAGTACAATGCTTTACGGTATGGGCGAAAACAGAACACCCGAACTCGCCGTGAGATCCCGAAAGTCCTATCCCGAATTTGAGGACACTTCCTACGGAAAAAGGATAACCGCCGTGAACCACTTCGATAACTTTAATATTCTATGGGAAGAAGGCTCGCTCTATTTCTTCAACAGCGCCGTGTCGCCGTATATAAACGAATACTGCGAGGCACTCGGATTTGATTATTATAATATTTACCGTGATTATGCCACAGAATGTCTTTGCTCGGTAAAGGAATTTGTGTCCGAAAAAAAATCCGTTACAGATCTTTCCGACAAGCATATTTTCAAGGAACAGCAGGACATATATTACATCTATGAAAACCCCGATTTTATCCCGATGGGTTTCTGCTATGACTACTGCATTTCACGAGAGCGCTTTGACGCCCTTGATGAAGTCATAAAAAGCAGCATTATGCTCAAAGCTATGGTCGTTGACGATACGTCTGCGGTGTCGGAATATCTTGTAGAAATACCCGAAGATGAGATCTATGCTCTCGATGACGAGCAGCTTTCCGAGGAATGTGCAAAACGCAGAGAAAATTATGCGGAAAGCTTTTCCCCCAATCGGAACGGCTTCACCGCCGAGATAACGCTCGACAGCCCCGAGCTTGTATTTTTCAGCACAGCGTACAGCGGTGACTTTACGGCATATATAGACGGCGAGGCTGCGGAAATTTATCATGCGAACATAGGCTTTATGGCTGTTCCCGTCTCCTCGGGCACTCATACGGTAAGGTTTGAATATCATTCAAAGGCAAGGGACATCGGAACGGTTCTTTCCATTATCGGCATAAGCGGTCTTGCTGTTTACACCGCAGGAATGATGATTTGGAGAAAGAAAAGCAATGCGGAGAACCAAACGGCTTGATATTTGGAATTAATTATATAAGGGGATAATATTATGATCGACAAAAGATTTGCGGCGGTAATAATTGCGGCTTTGTGCTTATCGGCTTGCGGAAGTACACAGACGGGTTCGGACAATACCGAGGAAGCAACGGCAAGCTTGACCGAGAGTACAATTGAAACTACAAGCGAAACCACGACAGCTGAAACTACAGTTCAAAGCGAGAACTCCGCCGAACCGACCGAGGCAATACCGCCCGTTATTGAGATAATGGGACAGAAATACGATACAAACGAATATATCAGCTATCTGACCGTTGACGCAGACACCTGCTTTGAAGTAACCGAGGAAGATAAAAAGAATATTGAACTTCTGAAAAACAGCGGCATATCCCCTTGGTATGTAAGGGTCATAAACTGCAAGGATCACGACCTCGGTTTCCTTTCGGAGCTTGACGGATTTTCCGATGCAGAGTTCTGGGATTTGGGCGATTCGGAGTATATGTCGATAGGCTATTTCAGCAAGTTTGACGAATTAAGGTCTGCAAGGTTCGTTAACTACAGTGGAGATGGGGCTACTCTTTCCAACTCAATGATTGACACAAATGTTGAAGTCACAAAGGTTTATGCACAGGATTTCAGATTATGGGACGGCATATCTTTCTCCGCAAACTGCCGAGGCTCCAAAACGGAATATTCTTCAAATGAAGAATACACCGACGGAACACCGCCCACAGACAAACCTTATGTAAAAGCCGCACCATGTGTACAATCATATCTTGAAGACGGTGCGCCGCTTGCGAACGCTTATTATACCGAAGACAAGCTGAAAGAAACGGGTAACACTCTCACCGCAGTTTTCTGCAACCCCACCGATGAGGAAGTCGTTATCGACTGTGTTTCTGTGCATGATGCGGTTACCGAACATTGGGTACCTATGGCAGACGGTGAATCCTCTTATGTACCGCTTGCCGTAACGGTTGCTCCTCACGATGAATTCTGTTTTGAGCTTACAAAGGATATGTTTGATTATTCAAGCGTTACGGGCGGAGTGTATTATGTAAATTTTGCTTATGGATATGAAGGCTTTGAATCTGCTTCTTCATACTTTATCCTGAAAAATTCGGAGGAAAACGAGGGACTTGGCAGGCTTGACGGAGAACAGAGAGCGGTATTTGAAAAGGCTCTTTCTTATGTACAGGAATACTTCGGCTGTTCGCATCACATGACCGAGGAATATGCTTCTTCCCATACCGCCGATGAGTTTATCGGACAATTTCTTGACGCTTTCACATACGATTGCGCAAGCAGCTTTGCACAAAGCTATATTGACGAAAACGGAAACCTTAAAGAGATCTTTGCCGAAAGAGGAAGCACTCTTTACAGCGTTGAAACCTGTTTTTATGTGATAAACGGCGGAAACGAGTTTGATATCGTAAGCATTACGGCAAATAATCATTCCGATATTTCCTATCATACCTGGCTGGATTGCTGCGGTGTGCGTATGAAAAAAACCATAGACGGTTGGCGTGTGGATAAATTTACACTTTGGTGGTAAATGAAAGGTTGACATTTTGCAGCTTGCGTATTAAAATAAAAGAGCGAGGAAAAATCTTCGCTCTTATTTACTTTATAAAAGAGGAAAAATAGAATGAAAAACATACTTATAATCAACGGACCGAATCTTAACCTGCTCGGTGAGCGTGAGCCGGGAATTTACGGACACGATACCTACGACAGCGTTTGCGCCGAGATAAAGGAATTTGCAAAGGAGCTCGGCTTTGACAGCTGCGAGTGCTTCCAGTCCAACCACGAGGGCGCTATCATCGACAAAATTCACGCTGCACGCCTTGACAAATGCGGCATCGTTATCAACGCAGGCGCTTACACTCATTACAGCTATGCTATCCGTGACGCTATCGAAGCGGTAAAGATACCCGTTGTCGAAGTCCACATTTCCAACATCGAAAAGCGTGAGGAGTTCCGCCATACTTCCGTTATTTCGCCCGTTTGCAGCGGAACTATCTTCGGCTTTGGGAAAATGGGCTATTTCCTCGGAATGAGAGCTATTTGGGAGTACTGTCATGAATAATATAGAAAAGCTTCGTGAAAAGCTGCCGCAGGAAAGCTATTGTGCGCTTATCACCTCCGATATAAACCGCCGTTATTTCTGCAAAATGAAGTCGTCCGCAGGCGCGGTTCTCGTTTTCCCCGATGCGGCGTATCTTCTTATCGACTTCCGCTACTTTGAAAAGGCAAAGGAAACGGTCACCGACTGCGAAGTTGTCCGCTCGGTGAAGTTCTACGACCAGCTTTCCGACCTGCTCAAAAAGCACGGCGCAGAAAAGGTCTATATCGAAGCGGAAACAATGACCGTTTCGGAGCTTTCCGTTTATACCGAAAAGCTTGACGGATACAAAATTGATTCGACAAGCTTTTTGAGCGACGCTGTAACAAAGCTTCGCAGCGTGAAAACCGCAGATGAGCTTGAAAAGATGCAGAAGGCGCAGGATATCGCCGAAGCTGCGCTTGACAATGCGCTGCAAAACGTTATAAAAGAGGGTGCGACCGAGCTTGAAGTCGCAAGGGCGCTCGATTTCTATATGCTTTCCAACGGTGCGGAGGCGATCTCGTTCGACACGATCGCACTTTCGGGAAAAAACACCTCCGTTCCGCACGGCGTTCCGTCCGATAAGAAGATACAAAAGGGCGAATTCGTTTTAATGGATTTCGGCGCAGTTTTTGACGGCTACCACAGCGATATGACAAGAACTGTCTGCGTCGGAGAGCCGACCGACGAAATGAAAGAGGTCTATGAGATAACTCTTGAAGCGCAGAAGCGCTGCCTTAACTTTGTGCGTTCGGGCGTTGTCTGCAAGGAGCTTGACGCCTGCGCCCGTGACTATATCACACAAAAAGGCTACGGCGAAGCGTTCGGTCACGGTCTTGGCCACAGCGTAGGTCTTGAAATACACGAAAGTCCTGCCGCAAACACCCGTGATATGACAGTTCTCACCGAAAATGTCGTTATGACGATCGAGCCGGGAATCTATCTCCCCGAAAAATTCGGCGTTCGCATCGAAGATTGTGTTTTTGTCACAAAAAACGGTTATACTAACTTTGCACACTCACCAAAAAATCTTATGATTTTATAAAAAACTTATAAAAGTAATAAAAATTACACAAAAACACTTGCATTGTGAGCCATTTTGTAGTAAAATGATTATAAGGCTATTTATGCATACTAATGACTTTTATTTATACGGAGGTATTCTATGATCACAGCAGGCGATTT
>JBJFFR010000098.1:0-2459 GCA_051891935.1 Oscillospiraceae bacterium | reverse complement strand
ATGCAAGAGCAAGAGGCGCTGACAGAATGTCCTCCTACGGCGACTTTATCGCACTCTCCGATGTCTGCGATGTCTGCACAGCAAAGATGATACAGCGTGAGGTTTCGGACGGCGTTATTGCTCCCGGCTACACCGATGAAGCTCTTGAAATCCTCAAATCCAAGAGAAAGGGCACCTACAACATCATCAAGATAGATGAAAACTACAAGCCTGCGCCTATCGAAACAAAGCAGGTTTACGGCATTTCCTTCGAGCAGGGCAGAAACGAGCTTCCTATCGACAACGCTCTCCTTGAAAACGTCGTTACAAACAACAAGGATATCCCCGATGACAAGAAGCGCGATCTCCTTATCTCACTCATCGTCCTCAAATATACACAGTCCAACTCCGTCTGCTATGTAAAGGACGGTCAGGCTGTCGGCATCGGCGCAGGTCAGCAGTCCAGAATACACTGCACACGCCTTGCAGGACAGAAAGCCGACAACTGGTGGCTCCGTCAGTCCCCGAAGGTTCTCGGACTTGACTTTATTGACGGTATCCGCCGTGCAGACCGTGACAATGCTATCGACGTTTATATGTCCCCCGATGAGTATATGGACGTTCTCGCTGACGGTGCTTGGCAGAACATCTTCAAGACGAAGCCCGAGGTTTTCACAGCTGAAGAAAAGCGTGCTTGGCTCGATCAGAACACAGGTGTCTGCCTCGGTTCGGACGCATTCTTCCCGTTTGGCGACAACATCGAAAGAGCGCACAAGAGCGGCGTAGAATACATCGCACAGCCGGGCGGCTCTATCCGTGACGACAACGTTATCGACACCTGCAACAAGTACGATATCGCTATGGCATTCACAGGAATCCGTCTGTTCCACCACTAATCTAATGCGTAATGCGCAATGCGTAATTATTTTTGAACGCACAAAATTATTGTAGGGGACGGGTTTCCCGTCCCGTTTGCAATGTATATGAATTGTGAATAATAAAATCGTAGGGGCGGATTCTATATCCGCCCGTTTGGAATGACCGTTTTTACATTTACAAAGAAAAAGGAATGATAAAAATGAAAATATTAGTAGTTGGCGGCGGCGGAAGAGAACACGCTATCATTATGAAGCTCGCCGAAAGCAAACGTGTTGAAAAGCTCTACTGCACCCCCGGAAACGGCGGTATCTCACGCTATGCCGAGTGCTTCAATGTCGGCGCAACCGATATTGACGGCGTTGTCGCACTTGCAAAGCAGCTAAAAGTCGATATGGTAGTCGTTGCTCCCGATGATCCGCTCGTCCTCGGAATGGTCGACGCTCTCAATGCGGAAGGATTTATGACCTTCGGCCCGAATAAGGCTGCTGCAATAATCGAAGGCAGCAAGGTTTTCTCCAAAAACCTTATGAAGAAATACAATATCCCGACTGCAAAGTACGAAACCTTTACAGACAGCGCTTCCGCTATTGCATACCTCAAAGAGCAGAACAGTTACCCGGCTGTTATCAAGGCTGACGGACTTGCTCTCGGAAAGGGCGTTATTATCGCACAGAACGAGGAAGAAGCAGTCGAAGCCGTTAAGTCAATGATCGACGGAAAGCAGTTCGGCGAAAGCAGCTCAACCGTAGTTATCGAAGAATTCCTCACAGGCCCCGAGATCTCCGTCCTCTCATTTACAGACGGAAAAACCGTTGTGCCGATGATATCCTCAATGGATCATAAGCGCGCGCTTGACGGCGATAAGGGACTTAATACGGGCGGTATGGGAACTATCGCACCGAACCCGTTCTATACGGAAGCAGTCGCAAAGGAATGTATGGAAAATATCTTCCTCCCGACAATGAACGCAATGAATGCCGAGGGCAGAAGGTTCAAGGGCTGCCTCTATTTCGGACTTATGGCAACACCAAAGGGCGTAAAGGTCATCGAGTATAACTGCCGCTTCGGCGACCCCGAAACACAGGTTGTGCTTCCGCTGCTCGATACAGACCTCTGCGATATCTTTGAAGCCGTTTATAACGAAAAGCTCTCCGACCTCGATATCAAGTGGAAAAATGAGTGCTGCTCCTGCGTAATTATGGCAAGCGGCGGCTATCCGCAGAGCTATAAAAAGGGCATCGAGATGAACGGCATGGACGAAAAGGGTCAAGTTGACGGCGTTTTCGTCTACCACGCAGGCACAAAGTTTGAGAACGATAAGTTCTATACAAACGGCGGAAGAGTTATCGGCGTAACAGCAACAGGCGAAACGCTCCAAAACGCCCTTGATAAGTCCTACGAAGGCGTAAAGAAGATATCCTTTGAGGGCGCACATTACCGTACAGATATCGGAAAAAGAGCGCTTTCAAAATAATCGGAAAACAGAATAGCAGGTTAAACGCACCGCGAAGCGACTAAAGTTTAGGTCAAGCCTTTTCAAAGGCTTGTGGGGTTCCAAGGGGCAAAGCCACTTGGTCGCTTCCGCAGAAGCGAAACTCCCT
>JBJFFR010000097.1:0-13423 GCA_051891935.1 Oscillospiraceae bacterium | reverse complement strand
TTCTTATACTAATATCAAATCGTTCTATAGACAAAGCCGACAGATAGAATAATCCAAGTCAAGGATGGCGACCGCAGTAAGGCTGTATGCCTTTCAAGGGAGCCAGACGCAGAATTGGATTATTATATCCGAGGATTTGTCTATAGGTTGATTTGATATTAGTATTATATTCCTTTATCAAAAAAGCAGAATGACGGAGTTGACCGAAAATTCTGCTTTCAGCTTTTATAATTATAGTTATAGTGCGACCTTTCTCACCGATGTTCCGGGGAAGGATCTCTTCTCGATATCAGCGCCGAGCTTGCGGAGCTTTTCTTCAAAGCATTCATATCCACGCTCTATATGGTAGATATCTTCTATCTCGGTAACGCCCTTTGCGGCAAGTCCTGCAATAACAAGCGCTGCGCCTGCTCTCAGATCGGGAGCTGTGACGGGTGCGCCCATGAGCGAACCGACGCCCTCAATAACTGCGACCTTTCCGTCAACGGAGATATTTGCGCCCATTCGGCGAAGCTCGTCAACATAGCGGAAGCGGTTGTCGAAAATGCCCTCGGTTACGATGCTTGTTCCTTCCGCAAGGCAGAGGAGAGTTGATATCTGCGGCTGCATATCGGTCGGAAAGCCGGGGTGCGGCATAGTCTTTATACTCGTTTTAACAAGCGGACCGTCCACCGAGATCCTTACCGCATCGTCAAATTCCTCAACGGTAACGCCGATCTTTTCAAGCTTTGCGGTTATGCTTTCAAGGTGCTTCGGGATAACATTCTTTACAAGCACATTGCCCCTTGTAGCGGCAGCGGCGATCATAAATGTTCCTGCCTCGATCTGGTCGGGGATAATTGCGTATGTTGCGCCTTTGAGCTTCTTCACGCCGCGGATCTTGATAACATCGGTGCCTGCGCCCATGATATCTGCGCCCATTGAGTTGAGGAAGTTTGCAAGGTCAACGATATGCGGTTCCTTTGCCGCATTCTCGATTATTGTCATACCTGTCGCTTTTACAGCGGCAAGCATTGTGTTTATCGTAGCTCCGACAGTTACCATATCGAAATATATCTGTGTACCGATAAGACTGTCTGCACGGATATCTATCATGCCGTGGTCAAGAGCGCACTGTGCTCCGAGCGCGGAAAACGCTTTGAGATGCTGGTCTATCGGACGGTCGCCGAGGTAGCAGCCGCCGGGCATTGCAACTCTTGCACGTCTGAATTTTCCCAGAAGCGTTCCGAGGAAATAGTAGGACGCTCTCATGTGCTTTGCCATTTCATAAGGAACGATGGGCTCGTTAATGCCTGTTGCGTCGATCCTTACAGTATTTTTATCAAGGAACTTAACGTCTGCGCCCATTTCGATAAGTATGCGCAGGCTGATAGAAACGTCGCTTATCTGCGGAACGTTTTCCAGTATGCAAGCCTCGTCCGAAAGGATAACAGCAGGTATGATCGCAACGGCTGCGTTTTTCGCACCGCTTATCTCGACCTCTCCGTTAAGGGTCCTGCCGCCCTTTATAACAAACTTCTCCAAGTTTTTTCTCTCCCATAAAAAACGAATATATAAACCGGACGATATGTCCGACGGATCATTATATAAAAATATGTACGGTGCAGTCATCGAGCGACTACACGCCAATATTTATTATAACACAAACGGAAGAAAAATAAAAGGCTTTTTTCATATTTTTTGTTACAGAAATTTAGTCGGTTCTGCTGATATAAATGTTAATATCCGCCAAAACAGGCTATCCGAAAGGCAAAAATCACTATCTTCTGACAGTTTTCCTTTTCAGCTTGACATTATACATATTTTTGTCCGCAGTTTTTATCATATCCTCCATGGTGATGACTTTCCGAATGGGACCGTCGCAAAGCCGCAGCTGCAGCCGACCTTATACGGAAGCTCCGACATCTCGTTGTACTTAACGAGATATTCTTCAACAGCGGCAACGCACTGCGCGGCTTCCTCCTCGGTTTCACTGTGGAAAACAACGCAGAATTCATCTCCGCCCGTGCGAGCGCATACTGCATCCTTCGGCATGGAATCCTTTATTGCGCTTGCGGTCACAACGATAGCATTATCGCCGCCCTCATGGCCGTAGGTATCGTTTATTGGTTTCAAGCCGTCAACATCGGCACAGACAATGTTTATATATCCGCCCTCGTTCTGCATGATCTTCGGAGCAAACGTCTGTAGTCCTCTGCGGTTGCATAGACCCGTCAGCGGATCGGTCATATTGATATTCCGAAGCTCATCGGCAACATCCTGAAGCTCCTTGTTAAGATAGAATGTTCCGGCATTGTTGGAAAGGTTCATTGTCCAGGTAAGGAAAAGCTCACCGTTGCCTTCAAGCTTTCGCGGACAAAATGCAACATATCCCAAAAAGCAGTTGCGGAAATAGAACGGAACAAAGCTCATCAATATCGGCTCATCCCTGCCGAGAAGCTGCTTCGGGATAAGCTCTTTTGTCGGGAAGACCGTTCCTGCAGGCACATCATGTCCGAACGGCAGCATGGAAACCATTTTTTCGCCTACTCCGAAATAGCCTGTTATGTTCTGGAACTTGACTCTGCCCTTTTCAACATCATCGCTGACGCAGATATAAAGCTCGTTCATCTCAAAAAACGCTGCCAGATCTTTAGCGCTGCCGAAAAGCTGCTCCGATGTTTCCGCCGCGGAGATCTTCGTGTTCATATCGACAATGCGGAAGTCAAATTCGTGACTGTGATCGCGTACGTTATAGAACTGATCGTAAAAGGAATCATTGTCCATTTTTTCGACTTTGCAGCCGCAGGATTCGTTTATGATAAGCTCCGCTTCCACCTTTGATATCTTCGGAGTTTTTTTGCCGCTCCATACGCTTTCAAGCACGGAAACAGCTTTCTTTCCCGCTTTTATGTATGCGTGGCGGACTGTTGTTATGGTCGGCTTGTATCTTTCGCAGTCTACAATTCCGTCAAAGCCCGTCACAACGATATCATCGGGTATTTTAAGTCCTCTTGACTTTATTTCATCCATACAGAAGAAAGACATTGTGTCGCTTGCGCAGACGATAGCCTCGGGGATGTCGCCCGAATCAAGGAATTCCCTTGTACAATCCTGCGCCCACTTCCAGAACCTTCCGTATGCAACTCTTTTCTCTTCAAACGGGATGCCGTGCTTTTCGAGAGATTTTTTATAAGCCTCAAGGCGTTCCTCGGTCTGGATATTTCCGGGGAAGCCGCCGATAAAGTTTATCTTTTTAAGCCCGTGCTTCTCGATAAGATGATCCACAACAAGCCCCATAGCCTTTTTATCGCTCAGCCGAACGTTATATTCAAGCTCATTCAAAGGATCGCTCACATTGACGATCGGGACATTGTGCTCTGCCGCTTTTTTCGCGATATCAAAAAGCACATCGGTCTTCAGGATATTATCGCCGAAAACTATGATGCCGTCAAGAATATCATAGTTTATAATGTTGTATATCTCTATCTCTCCGCGGATGACATTCTCGGGGATAACTCTGTCCGAGCCCAGCTCAACTTTTGTCATAAGATTCGAGAAAATAAGCAGGTCAATATCATCGGCGGCGCACTTCTCACGGATGCCTTCGATGATCCTGGACTCATACTCCCAGTTATAGCTTGTAACGCAGACTGCAACCGCCTTTCTTTTTTTCATAAAATCCGCCTCCGAAAAATTTGGAGAGTTCTTCTCCTACGAATATTTATCTATATTATATCATAATCCGACATATAAATCAAGAATTTTCGGCTATTTTCTCTATTTTCTGCATTATAACAATTTTTCGGGATCATATATGTAAAAATTGCTTTAGAGGTTCCCTTTATCAAAGCTTTTTGATCTGTTTGAAATAAAGTCTGCCGCTGCTATCCTCAAAGACCGCCTTTGAGCCAAGCGAACGCATTGATATCGGATGAAGCTCATTTTCCCCGTCAGAAAATTTCACATAATCATAAGATGAGGTTGAACCGCCGCTAATCTTTGCGGCAAAAAATTCATCCTGTCTGTCGTATCCTCCGTTAATGATAATGCCTGCTCCGTCGGATGAAATAAGAAACGAATCAGCACCCGATATATTCGGATCAAAGACCTGCTCCGAAACAAGATCGGTCTTTATGAGCAGAAAATCGGTATAATAATAGTACCAGAGCTCTCCATCATCATCAACATTCATCGCATAGCAGTCGCAGATCGGGCGGCGCGACCTCCAATTGATATCGCCGTATTCGTCAAACTCCAGCAAACCGTATTTGCCGATAGGATCATTCCATCCGTAATTGCCGAAAACACCTTCATCAAAATAGCCGACATATATCCTGCCGTCCGCTGTCGTGATACAATCGCTGATACCGTCCCCGAAGCAAAGCTCTCTGACAATATTGCCGTTCCTGTCAAAGAAAACAGCATTTTGGTCTGTGCTGCCGTCTTCATACCTTCTCGCTCTGGCACCGAGAAGAAGGATGTTTTCACCTATCGGCTGAATGAAATGCAAGGCTAAAGGATATTCCCCCAGATCGGTGAATTCATCGGAAACTATCTTTCCGCTGCTCCAGTCCACCTCTGCGGTTATCACACCGTATTCAAATATATCAAATTTTTTCCGTGAACACAGAATATAGACCTTGTCATCATATCCGATCTTATAATTGACAGTATCGTACCCGTCTGCATATTTTTCGCAGAGCTTTTTTATATCGCAGTGATCCTGAAAATATATTATGACCATAAGCTTCCCCCTTTCGGCACACGGCAGATTTTCTAAAATGAAATATATTAAAACTATAGATAAGTATAACACCTTCGACATAATGTGTCAAACCGTCGAGAACGTATAATGCTTGATTTTTCCATAAAACTATTTTTTAAGTTGACACAAGCAGTAATTTATGTTACAATAAAATTACAATACTATGTTTATTGTTTACCATAAAAGTAAACGTTTACGGTTAATAGAAAGTAATCTGCCTGAAAGGAGATACTGAATGGATAGAAAAAAATTGAGCTCAAAAAAGCAAAACGCACTTATGATCCTGTTCATATTAATATACATCATGCTTAATCTCCTCGCCGTTATCATTTCCAAAAACGGAAATAAGATCTTAACGCTCGGCCGCAGCACCATACCTTTATACAGTATAAACGGGATCATTTCGGGCCTGCAGTTCTTTATGTGCATCTGTATGGTAAGCGTGGAGTATAAAAAAGGACGTATCGTTTCAACCGTTCTGATAGCTATGTCGATCATAGGGAATATAAGTGAGATAATAAGATCGCATATCTTGAATTCCCTCCCCGGTATCATCAACCTTATAGTTTCTCTTATCAGCATCTATCTGCTGTGCAACCAGCTTGAGATACGCGAAAAGAGCATCGTGACCGATTATCTCACCAATCTCATCAACAGACACGGTCTTGTCCGTACGCTCACCCAGAAGATCTCCAAAAAAGAGCCCTTCTGCGTTATGTATATCGACTTTGAGAATTTCAAGCTCGTCAACGACAGCCTTGGACACCGCTGCGGAGATTTCGTCTTAAAAACGATATCCGAAAGGATACAGACAGCCGTCGGCAGCAAAGGTATCCTCGGAAGGATCGGCGGAGATGAGTTCATCTTCATTTTCTCCGATAAATATGATGCGATCGAAATGTCAAACACTGTTTTGTCTTCAATAAATGAAAAGATCGAGATCCCGACAGGCGATAAGGTCGTTGATTTCTATATGTCGGCCTTCGTCGGAATCTCCCGATACCCCGATGACGCCGCCGACCCCGAGCTGCTCATAAAATATGCGGATATCGCAATGAATCATTTGAGCAAAAACAAGCAGGACAGAATAAACTTTTTCGACAAGGAAATGGAAAAGGGACTTCACCGCCAGATGACGCTTGAAAGAATTATAAAAGAGGGTCTTAAAGAGGACAATTTCTACCTTGTTTATCAGCCGCAGTACAGACTTGACGGAAAAAAGCTCCGAGGCTTTGAGTCGCTCATCCGTCTTAAAACATCCGCAGGCGAATTCATCAGTCCCGGCGAGTTCATCCCCGTAGCCGAGCGCACCGATCTTATCCTTGAAATTGATGATTACGTTATCCGCAGAGCGATCCGTGAGTTCAAAGAGCCGGTCGAAAAATCGGGACGGTCTTTTATCGTTTCCGTAAATATCTCCGCCAAGAATATCGCATTCCCTGGATTTGCCGAAAGGCTGAAAGAAATGCTCAATGAAGCAGATTTCCCTGCCGAATGCTTTGAGGTGGAAATAACGGAATATTGTCTTGCAGCATCGGTCGAGATCACGATAGACAATATAGAAAAGCTCCGCCGCATGGGAGTCCACGTTGCCCTTGATGACTTCGGAACAGGCTATACATCGCTTTCCTATCTTGCCAAGCTTCCGATCAATCTTCTCAAGATCGACAAGAGCCTTATCGACAATATCGAAACGGATGAAAAGAGCCGTGAATTTGCAAATGCCGTTATCTCGCTCGGACACCTTATGAACTGCGACGTTATTTCCGAGGGTGTTGAAAGTGAAACACAGTTAAGCATACTGGGCGACCAGAACTGCGACTTCATACAGGGTTATGTTTGGGGCAAACCGCTCGAATACGAAAAAGCCGTCGAGCTTTGCTCCGAAAGTCACAATTGATCTATAACATTCACAGCCGAGGGGCAAAACTCCCTCGGCTGATTTTTTTAAAAATCTTATAAGCAAATCAATATTTTGTGAATTTCTTGTTCATTTAAATGCAGGAAATATTAAACACTCTTGCAGTTAAAACAACTCTCCTCTGCGCTCAAAAAAGCATAAAATCCTTATATCAGCGTGATTTTATGTTTTAAATATTTTCCACGGGAGCATAATATGCGTTTTAGTGTATTTTGACAAATATGCAATTTGCTATTGACAATCTTGCAAAATAGTGATAAAATGTATTCCAGAGCAAAAGAATATGGGCAATGTCGTCGGATGACTTTCAGGGAATCAGCTGTCGACAGATCCGTGTGTTCCGATGAAAGATTGTCGGGACAATGCGAAAGGAATGGTTATACATGTGTACTATAATGGGCTTCTGCGGCGAAGGCAGCGGAATGGAAAGCGTCACTAAGGGACTTGAAGCGACTGTTTCAAGAGGACCGGATGACTGCCGTATAATGGATCTTAAACACGGCGTTCTCGGTTTTCAGCGCCTTTCGATCATGGGACTAACTCCCGAGGGAATGCAGCCTTTTGAGCTAAACGGCAGCTACGCTGTCTGCAACGGAGAGATATACGGCTTCAGAAAGATCCGTGATGAGCTTACAGCAAAGGGCTACACCTTCAAAAGCGGAAGCGACTGTGAGATACTTCTTCCGCTGTATAAAGAATACGGCACGGATATGTTTGCAATGCTCGACGCAGAGTATGCCTGCATAATCTTTGACGGTGAAACGAATCAATTCATCGCCGCAAGAGATCCTATCGGCATCCGTCCGCTTTATTACGGCTATACCGATGACGGTGTTATCGTGTTTGCGAGCGAAGCCAAAAACCTTACATCAATATGCGGAAAGATCATGCCGTTTCCTCCGGGACATTACTATAAAAACGGTGAATTTGTATGCTACTGCGATATTACCGCTGTGGATAAGGTCGTTTATGACGACATTGACACCGTATGCAAGAACATTCACGACAAGCTTGTAAAGGGCGTTGAAAAAAGACTTGACGCCGACGCAAAGGTGGGATATCTGCTTTCGGGCGGACTTGATTCTTCCCTCGTCTGCTCTATTGCACAGAAGATCAGCGACAAGCCTATCAAAACCTTTGCTATCGGTATGAATACGGACGCTATCGACCTTAAATATGCAAAGCAGGTCGCTGATTTCATCGGAAGCGATCACACAGAGGTCATCATTACCAAGGATGATGTTCTCGGCGCACTTGAAAGCGTTATCAAGCTTCTCGGCACTTATGATATCACAACTATCCGCGCAAGCATGGGAATGTATCTCCTCTGCAAGGCTATCCACGAGCAGACCGATATAAGAGTTCTGCTTACAGGCGAGATCTCCGATGAGCTTTTCGGATACAAATACACCGACTTTGCGCCGTCTGCGGAAGCTTTCCAGCAGGAATCCGTAAAGAGAGTGCATGAGCTTCACATGTACGATGTTCTCCGTGCAGACCGCTGCATTTCCGTAAACTCTCTTGAAGCAAGAGTGCCTTTCGGCGATCTTGATTTTGTAAAGTATGTAATGGCAATTGATCCCGAAAAGAAGCTCAACAAGTACAACAAGGGCAAGTATCTCCTCCGCCACGCATTTGAGGGCGATTATCTTCCGCACGATATCCTCTACCGTGAAAAGGCAGCATTCTCCGATGCAGTCGGACATTCAATGGTGGATTATCTCAAGGAATATGCCGCAGAACAGTACACCGACAAGGAATTTGAAGAAAGATCGGCAAAATATACCCATGCAAAGCCCTTCACAAAGGAATCGCTTTTGTATCGTGAGATATTTGAAAAATACTATCCCGGAAACAGCGAAATGGTAGTTGACTTCTGGATGCCTAACAAGGAATGGGAAGGCTGCAACGTCAACGACCCGTCCGCAAGAGTGCTTTCAAACTACGGTCAGAGCGGCGTATAACAAACAGTAACAGCTATACATAAAAAGCAAAACAACTAACAAGCTCAAAAGCGCAATTCACGAAAAAAGGTTAAATCAGAACGTGAGAAATCGTTTTGTAAACCTAAAATCGTGAATTGCGCTTATTCTTTTTTCTAAAACAAACTATCCTTTAATCGTAAATACACGAACGCAGTGAATGTATTTACGATTAAACGCTGTATGACTGCATGAACAGCTATGGGAAATGAGTGGGAAAACAACGAGCGCATTTTCAAACAGGAAAAATATCCTATCCGTCGGCTTTATAGAACGGATTAAATTCAGCATGAAATCGCTTGACTATTTGTATAGAATAGTGATATAATATGTATATAATACCACAAGGAGCTGATATGTATGATGATAAAGCCTTCCACCTGTTTAAGAAATGAATACAACGATATAGCAGAATTCTGCAAGACCGAAAAACAGCCTGTTTTTCTTACCAAAAACGGCGAAGGCGACCTTGTTGTTATGAGTATAGAAGCGTACACATACCGTGAGGAAATGCTTGACCTTCGTGAAAAGCTGCTTGAAGCGGAAGCACAGCGGCTTGGCGGAGCAAGAACTTTCACTCTTGATGAGATGAACAAGCAGCTGGAGGATCTGATCAATGGGAACAGCTAACGAATATACACTTGAATTTCTTCCGGCGGCTTTCAATGATATGATAGGGATCATTTCAGCATTCCTGATGCTTGAAAGCAAACAGGGAGCAATTCGCATCAAGGAAAAATTCAACAAAGCTGCACAACAAGTGCTTGCGTTTCCCTATTCGGGAATGTCCGTTCCCGATGCAAAACTCTCAAAATCAGGATTCCGAATGATCATAGTTGAAAAATATCTTATGTTCTATAAAGTGTTTGAAGAGGAAAAGAAGATAGTTTTCTATCGCATACTTAACGGAAAGACCGACTACCCAACAATAATGCAAAATATCAAGCCGTAGTTGTTCATTTCCTGTTGAAGTGTAAACACGCTCACTTCGTTCGTATTTTTACGTTTCAAGGATAGTATGTTTTAGGGAAAAAGAATAAGCGCAATTCACGAATTATTGATTTACGAAACTGATTTTCTCATATTTCGTTCTTTTCGTGAATTGCGCTTTTGGATTTGTTAGATATTTCGCTGTTGCTGCAAATTTTTTCGCTATAGTTTAGGGAATTTCGCTCGGCTGCTAAAGGTCATTCTGACCTGCAACCAAAGGGCTTTACCCTCCGGACACCCACCACCTTTGATAAAGGTAAATTCTTGCAGAATTACGAAACTTTTGATTGGCTTCGCATTTTAACAGCTTATTTTTTCAACTTATAACAGTATAATACCGTTTTCCGCACATTTTGCAGCCATTTCCTCCGGCCAAAGCGAGGACTGAACTTCGCCGATATGAGCCTTTTCAAGAAGGTACATACAAAGTCTGGACTGACCTATGCCACCGCCTATCGTAAGCGGAAGAGTTCCGTCTGCGATCATTTTATGATAATCATACTTCTTTCTGTCCTCGGCATTCATTTCCTTGAGCTGTCTGTCAAGAGAATCGGCATCAACACGGATACCCATAGAGGATATCTCCAGCGCATTATCGAGAACCTCGTTCCAGAGAAGCAGATCTCCGTTGAGCGACCAGTCGTCATAGTCGGGAGCTCTTCCGTCGTGGCGTTCGCCGCTCTTGAGCTTGCCGCCGATCTGCATCATAAACACGGCGCCGTGTTCCTTTGTGATAAGGCGCTCACGCTCCTTCGGGGTCTTATCGGGATACATATCCTCGAGCTCCTGCGTAGTGATAAAGAACGGCTCCTCACATACATTTCCGGCGATGCTTGGATAACGAAGACCTACCTTTCTCTTTGTATATGCGATAGCTTTAACTATTGATCTTACGGCGTCTTTAAGAAATTCGGTATTTCTCTGCTCCTTTGTGATGACCTTTTCCCAATCCCACTGATCTACAAAAATGGAGTGGGTATTATCGGTATCGTCATCTCTGCGGATAGCATTCATATCGGTATAAATGCCTTCGCCTGCTTTATATCCGTAGCGATAGAGAGCCATTCTCTTCCATTTTGCAAGAGATTGTACTACTTCGCCCTCGGCGTCTATTTCCTTTATATCGAAATCGACCTTGCGTTCAACACCGTTAAGGTCGTCGTTTATGCCGCTGCCCTTTCTTACGATAAGCGGAGCGGAAACTCTGTCAAGTGTCAGAGCAAACGAAAGCGCCTGCTGAAACACATCCTTGATATATTTGATCGCGTGCTGTGTTTCTCTCAGCGTCAGTGAGGACTTATAGCCCTCGGGAAGATACAAACCTTTTGACATAGCAGCAATTCCTTTCATAACTGCGTTTACACCGAGCTTTATTCCGAAATATTTTTCATAAAAAGCCCGGTTAAAATACGCATAAAATTTTATCTGATGCTTCCGACTGTTCTCGGGTAAAGTATAACGTCACGGATATTCTGAACGCCCGTTACATACATTATAAGACGCTCAAAGCCAAGTCCGAAGCCGCCGTGAGGAACAGAACCAAACTTTCTCAGATCAAGATAATCGGAGTAAAGGTCAAGGTTCATATTGCGCTCCTTCATTGCAGCAACAAGCTTGTCATAGTCAGCCTCACGCTCGGAACCGCCGATTATCTCGCCGACGCCCGGAACAAGAAGGTCAACAGCCGCAACTGTCTTTCCGTCGGGATTCTGCTTCATATAGAAGGACTTTATCTCCTTTGGATAGTTTGTTACGAAAACCGCCTTTTTGAATACCTTTTCCGAAATATATCTCTCGTGTTCCGTCTGGAGGTCGCAGCCCCACTCAACGGGATACTGGAAATCTTCGCCCGACTCTTTAAGCAGTCTGATAGCTTCCGTATAATCACAAACGCCGAATTCGTGGGAGATAAGCTCTTCAAGTCTTTCAATGATACCCTTTTCAAAGTGAGCGTCAAAGAATGCCATTTCGTTCGGACATTTGTCAAGTACATTGCGGATAACATATTTTATCATGCTTTCAGCTTCTTCAATAACATCGGGAAGCTCTGCAAAAGCGATCTCCGGCTCGATATGCCAGAATTCGGCAAGATGCTTCGGAGTATTGCTGTTTTCGGCACGGAAGCTCGGTCCGAAGGTGTATATCTTACCCATTGCCATAGCGGCAACCTCGCCCTCCAGCTGACCGGAAACGCTCAAACCTGCACGTCTGCCAAAGAAGTCGTTGCTATAATAATCTTCCTCATTTTCATATTCCTTTGAGTAACCGATCGTTGTTACCTGGAACATTTCGCCTGCGCCCTCACAGTCGCTGCCTGTGATAAGCGGAGTGTTTACATATACATAATTTCTGCTCTGGAAATATTCGTGAAGCGATGCAGCCATTACAGAACGAACACGGAGAACTGCATTGAAGGTGTTTGTTCTTCCTCTGAGGTGCGGCATTGTACGAAGGAATTCAAGTGTGTGGCGCTTCTTCTGAAGAGGATAATCGAGAGGACAGGTACCGAGAACTTCGATACTCTCTGCGTTGATCTCAACGCCTGTTCCCTGAAGTGCAGCAACGACCTTTCCCGTTACTTTGAGAGAAGCACCAAGACGGAGAGCAGGCTCATAATCAATGCCTGACTCCTTATCAACAACGATCTGGAGATGTTTGAGAGCTGTTCCGTCATTAAGCTCGATAAATGCAACGTTCTTGGAATTTCTCGTTGTTCTTACCCAGCCGCAGACAGTGACGCTCTGTCCGACATAATCTGCGTTCGTATAAATGTCTTTGATGTCGATGTGTTTCATTTTAATTTCTTCCTTTCGTTTTATGGACAGAAACAAAAAACTCCTGTCCTATATTAAACATAGGACGGGAGTTTAAAAAACTTTACCCGTGGTACCACCTAATTTACCGCCGTATCCGACGATCACTCAACGCTCATAACAAGCTTCTCCGTTTAACGCACGGCTGACGTCTCCCCTACCGGATGCAAATACATTGATATGCAAAGCATTGTTCAGTTCACTGCTCGGAAGTGTTATTCGCAAGGGCTCTGATACACGGTTTACACTGCTCCGCACTCACTTTGAACGATATCCCTTGTTACTTCTCTTCGTCAAGGCATTTAAATCATAATTTATTATATCACCGGTTTTTTAATTTGTCAAGAATTTTTATTATATAATTTTATTCAAGCGATCAAAAAACTATGATATTCCTTAAATTTTTCAAAATCATCTGAAAAAATTTCCGCTTATATTTTTAACATCACAGAAAATAATATTACTGCAAACCCCAATAAAAACAACAAGCGAACAGAAATATCTTTTATCCCTAACGCTTTTCGCAAGAGCATCTCCTGTGGACAGCCTTAAACGGAAAAAGAAAAGCTGTCCGCAATAAAAATCAAGGAGATCAAAACAATGAAAGACACAATGACTCAGCAGGGCAGAGAAACCCTCGAAAAGTTCAAGATGGAAGCAGCTAACGAAGTTGGCGTAAACCTCAAAAACGGCTACAACGGCGACCTTACAGCCCGTGAAGTCGGCTCCGTAGGCGGTCAGATGGTTAAGAAGATGATCGACGCTTACAAGGCAGGTATGAAGTCATAACATGACTGTCATAATCGACTAAAAACAGCACAGCCGCCCCGTTAATTCGGAGCGGCTGTGCTACTGTTTATTTTTTACAGGTATCAGGATCATACTGTGGTATTCGGGATCGTGCTTTTCAACGTTAATAATACTAAGGAAACGCTGATTAATACGTTTCAGCCGTTTTTCAAAATGTCCT
>JBJFFR010000096.1:0-2490 GCA_051891935.1 Oscillospiraceae bacterium | reverse complement strand
AAGCAAAAGAGGAACATCAAGCCATCATCAGAATCCTTCCGTGCTGCTTTGCTCCCCCGACTGCACCGAAACCTCGGGCTGCTGCATAGGTGCAATACTTGCTTACAGCGGCAGCTTCAAGACACAAATTGAGCTTGACCAGCAGGAGCAGGTGCGCCTTGTTATGGGCATAAACCCCGAGCTTTTCCGCTGGGAACTGAAACCGTCCGAGATCTTCGATACTCCCGAGGTGATAATGTCATACAGCGCAAACGGTATGGAAAAACTGTCCCACAATTTCCACAAGGTCATAAGAGAACACGTTTGCAGAGGAAAATATAAGCTTGCAAAGCGCCCTGTTCTTATCAACAACTGGGAAGCTACATATTTCGATTTTAACGAGGAAAAGATACTGGGAATCGCAGAGCAGGCTGCCGCTCTCGGCGTTGATATGCTTGTGCTTGATGACGGTTGGTTTGGAAAGCGAAACGATGACTGCTCGGGTCTTGGCGACTGGTTTGTAAATGAAAAAAAGCTCTGCGGAGGACTTGGTTCTCTTGCGGAAAAGATAAACAAAATGGGAATGAAATTCGGCCTTTGGTTTGAACCCGAAATGGTTTCGGAGGACAGCGAGCTTTACCGCACTCATCCCGAATGGGCAATAAAGATACCGTCAAGAAACCCGATAAGAAGCCGTTATCAGCTTGTGCTTGATATGACGAACGCAGAAGTGCGTGAATATCTTTTTGAGTCCATAAGCAATATTCTGAAAAGTGCGGATATTTCCTATATAAAATGGGATATGAACCGCAGTATTTGCGATTGGTACACACCTTGTCTTTCGGCGGAAAATCAGGGCGAAATGCCCCACAGATATGTTCTCGGACTGTATGAGCTGCTTGAACGGCTGACAACTGCTTTTCCCGATGTGCTGTTTGAGGGCTGCAGCGGCGGCGGCGGACGCTTTGACGCAGGTATGCTTTACTACTGTCCGCAGATATGGTGCAGCGATGATACCGACGCTTATGAACGCACAAAAATACAGTACGGAACATCGTTCTTCTATCCCGTTTCTTCGGTCGGTTCACACGTTTCCGCAGTACCGAATCATCAGACGGGCAGGATAACACCTATCGAAACAAGAGCCGTTACAGCTATGGCAGGAAGTTTTGGTTATGAGCTTGACCTCAACACTCTTTCAAACGAGGAAAAGCAGAAAGTCAGCGAGCAGATAGTCCGCTTTAAAAAGTACAGTGAGCTTATCCACAACGGACTTTATTATCGTCTTAGCGACTCGATTAATGATAAATTCGCCGTATGGGGATTTGTTTCCGAGGACAAAAATGAAGCGCTTGTGCATGGTGTTATCTTCCAAACCGAACCAAACCGAACACAATACCGCATAAAGCTTAGGGGCCTTCTCCCCGAAGCTGATTACCGCCTTGAGGAAAACGGCGAGATATACAAGGGAAGAGCATTGATGAACGGCGGTATCCTGCTGCCGAAGTCCCGGGGAGATAATTTCCCCGTTCAAATGCATTTTACAGCAGAAGCGTAAAGAGGTGGCATAATGAAAAACATAGATGTAACGGCTCTCGGTGAGCTGCTGATAGATTTTACCGAAAACGGCATATCGGAAAACGGCAATCCTCTGCTTGAAGCAAACCCCGGCGGAGCGCCCTGCAATGTTCTTGCGATGCTTGCAAAGCTCGGAAAAAAGGCTGCTTTTATCGGTAAGGTAGGAAACGACAACTTTGGAAATATGCTGTCCGAAACAATAAAGAACTGCGGTATCTGCGCTGACGGACTTGTTTTTGACGATACTGTCAGAACAACTCTTGCGTTCGTTCACAAAAAGCCCGACGGTGACAGAGATTTCAGCTTTTATCGTGAGCCGGGAGCGGATATGATGTTAAGAAAAAGCGAGATAGACGAAGAGATCATCAAGTCCTCAAAAATATTCCACTTCGGTACTCTTTCATCGACACACGAGGGTGTGCGTGAAGCAACACGATATGGGGTAGATATTGCAAAGGAAAGCGGTGCGCTTATTTCCTTTGATCCCAATCTCCGTCCGCCCTTGTGGAACTCCCTTGAAGATGCAAAAAGGGAGATAGAATACGGTCTTGAAAAATGCGATATTCTGAAAATTTCCGATAATGAAATTGAATTTATGACGGGCAGCACCGATTACGACAAGGCTGTAAGGGAGCTTATGGAAAAGTACCATATAAAGCTTGCTTTTGCCACACTCGGCAAAAACGGCAGCCGTGCATATTACGGTGACATAAAAGCGGAGTGCGGAGTGTTCAAGGTCGATACCATTGAAACTACAGGCGCAGGAGATACATTCTGTGGAAGTGCGCTGAATTATATCCTTGAACATGATATAAACTGTCTTACCGAAAATGACCTGGAAGAGCTTCTTACCTTTGCAAACGCATCGGCAGCCATTATCACAACACGCAGAGGGGCATTGAAGGTAATGCCCGAAAAGGAAGAAATACTTGA
>JBJFFR010000095.1:0-13583 GCA_051891935.1 Oscillospiraceae bacterium | reverse complement strand
AGCACGTTCACAAGAATGTTCGCTGCATCATCATCCCTGCGACCCAGCAGATCTATCTTGACTGCATAAAGCTCGGTTATATGGAAACCTTTATTGAAGCCGGCTGTGCTGTTTCAACTCCTACCTGCGGTCCTTGTCTTGGCGGACACATGGGCATCCTTGCTGCAGGTGAAAGAGCTGTTGCAACAACAAACAGAAACTTTGTAGGACGTATGGGTCATCCCGATTCGGAAGTATATCTTTCCTCGCCTGCTGTTGCTGCTGCATCGGCTATTACCGGCAAGATCAGCTCACCCGAAGAAGTAATGTGATTATAATAGGAGATGAATTGAATGAAAGCTTCAGGTTTTGTACATAAATACGGCGATAACGTAGATACCGACGTTATTATCCCGGCAAGATACCTCAACTCCCCCGACGCAAAGGAACTCGCACAGCATTGCATGGAAGATATTGACGTTGATTTCGTAAAAAACGTTAAACCGGGCGATATCATCGTTGCAAATGAAAACTTCGGCTGCGGCTCTTCGCGTGAACACGCACCTATTTCCATCAAGGCAAGCGGTGTTTCCTGCGTTATTGCCACTACCTTCGCAAGAATTTTCTACAGAAATGCGATCAATGTCGGTCTTCCTATACTTGAATGTAAGGAAGCTTCACAGAAGATCGAAAAGGGCGACAAGGTCGAGATAGACTTTGACACAGGCACGATCACAAACGTTACAAAGGGCGAAACATATCAGGCTGAACCATTCCCCGAGTTCATCCAGAACATTATCAATAAGGGCGGTCTGCTCAATTCGATCAAGTAAGAAGGAGTTTTACAGATGAATAAAAATATCGCTGTTATAAAGGGTGACGGAATCGGCCCCGAGATCGTCACCGAAGCAATGAAAGTCCTTGACAAGGTTGCTGAAAAGTTCGGTCATACATTCAATTACGAACAGCTCCTTATGGGAGGCTGCTCAATTGATGTAAACGGCGTTCCGCTTACCGATGAAACTATCGAAAAAGCCAAGGCTGCCGATGCTGTTCTTATGGGTTCTATCGGCGGAAATACTTCCACTTCACCCTGGTATAAGCTTCCTGCCGACAAGCGTCCCGAAGCAGGACTTCTTAAGATCAGAAAGTCACTTAACCTTTTTGCAAATCTTCGTCCTGCTGTTCTTTACAACGAGCTTAAAGACGCCTGTCCTCTTAAAGCAGAGATCGCTGACCGTGGATTTGATATGGTTATCATGCGTGAGCTTACGGGCGGACTTTACTTCGGTGCAAGAAAGACCGAAGAGGTTGACGGTGTGATGACTGCTACCGATACACTTACTTACAGCGAAAATGAAATTCGCCGCATTGCTATTCGTGCATTTGATATTGCAATGAAGCGCCGCAAGAAGGTCACAAGCGTTGACAAGGCTAACGTTCTTGATTCATCAAGACTTTGGAGGAAGATCGTGAACGAAGTTGCTGCTGATTATCCCGAGGTCGAAGTTGAACATATGCTCGTTGACAACTGCGCAATGCAGCTTGTAAAGGATCCGGCACAGTTTGACGTTGTTCTCACAGAGAATATGTTCGGCGATATCCTTTCCGATGAAGCTTCAATGATCACAGGCTCGATCGGAATGCTCTCCTCTGCAAGTCTTAACGATACAAAGTTCGGACTTTATGAACCAAGCGGCGGTTCTGCTCCCGATATTGCCGGTCAGAATATTGCAAATCCTATCGCAACTATCCTTTCCGCAGCAATGATGCTTCGTTATTCGTTCGATATGGACAAGGAAGCCGACGCTGTTGAAAAGGCAGTTGATAAGGCTCTCAAAGATGGTTACCGCACAGGTGACATTATGTCCGAGGGTATGAAAAAGGTTTCTTGTTCGGGTATGGGCGATGTTATTGCCGCAAATATATAAACAGTAGATGTTCCCAGTAGTTGATTTTAGCCGTTCGAGTATTCGGGCGGCTTTTTTCTTGACTTATTTTCAAAATATGGTATAATCAATAATGGAGTTTTGCGGTTAAAATAGAAATAATACTAATTACGGAGAACATATATGATTTTATCACTTGAAAATGTCAGCAAGATATATAACGGAAACACTATACTTGACAATGTTGCACTGACGATCGAAGATAATGACAGGATAGGACTTGTCGGCATAAACGGCTGCGGAAAGTCTACCCTTTTAAGAATAATCACAGGTGCGGAAGAACCTGAAACGCAGCAGGAACCTAATGTTGCTCGTGTTGCTGTTACAAAGAGTGCTTCTGTCGGCTTTCTCGCCCAGAACTCGGGACTTGACCGTTCATCGACTATAATTGAGGAGATGACCTCGGTATTTTCGTGGCTTCTTAAAATAGGCGATGAGCTTCGGGAGCTTGAAAAAACTATGGCTTCGCCCGAGGCTCACAGCGATGAGAAAAAGTTTGCAGAGATTTCGGAAGAATATGCTCGAAAAACTGCTATATTTGAAGCTCATGACGGTTATCTGATAAATGTTAAGATCAACAAGGTTCTCAACGGTATGGGCTTCGGCACGGAAACCTATGACAGAGTGATCTCTACATTGAGCGGCGGTGAAAAGACCCGTCTGGCTCTTTCAAAGCTTCTGCTTGAAAATCCAAACCTTCTTATTCTTGACGAACCTACCAACCACCTTGATTTTAACACGATAATGTGGCTTGAAGATTATCTGAAAGACTATAAGGGAGCTCTGCTTATTGTTTCACATGACAGATACTTTCTTGACAAGCTTACCACTTCAACGTGCGAAATAGAACGAGGCAGGCTCAAACGCTACAAGGGCAACTATTCCGCTTTTACAAAGCTTAAAGAAGCTGATGTTATCCGTCAGATGAAGGAATATGAAGCACAGCAGGAAGAAATTGCGAAGCTGCAGGATTTCATTGACAGGAACCTTGTCCGTGCAACAACTTCCAATATGGCAAAAAGCCGTATAAAAAAGCTTGAAGCAATGGAGCTTATTGAAAAGCCTGTAACAAACACAAAGTCGGCGAAAATAAAGTTTGAATATGATATTGCTCCGCCGATAGATGTTCTGACGGTAAAGAATATTGATATCTCGGTCGGAAGCGGATACGACAGAAAAACGCTCGTTGATGATCTTTCCTTTGAAGTCAAGCGCGGTGAAAAGCTTGGTATAATCGGTTCAAACGGTATTGGAAAATCAACACTTCTGAAAATTATTCAGCACATTCTCCCCTGCTCTCACGGCTCGGTCGAATGGACGAAAAATATCAAGATCTCCTATTTTGATCAGGAAAACTCACAGCTTGATTTTAACAAGACGGTAATGGAAGAAGTACATTCACGCTACCGCACAATGAGCGACTTACAGATACGTTCGATCCTTGGTGCTGTACGAATGGTCGGTGAGAATGTTTTCAAGCCTATCAGCGTTATAAGCGGCGGCGAACGTGCAAAGCTTTGTTTTGCTATAATGATGTTGGAACGAGGAAATGTCCTTATTCTCGATGAACCAACAAACCACCTTGATATTGACACAAAGGAAGTTCTTGAAAAAGCGCTTTGCGAATATGACGGAACGATCATTTTTGTATCGCACGACCGATATCTCCTTAACAGACTTGCTACAAGGATACTGGAGATAACTCCGAACTCCGTCCGGAGCTTCAATGGCGGTTTTGATGAATATATGGAGGTAAAGCGTGAAAATCAGCTTGCCGAGGAAAAGCAGCTTGAAGCACAGAAGGCTGAAAAGGCAAAGCAGGAAGCGGCTGAAAAGGCTGTAAAGGTTTACCGCAGCAAAGAGCAGCGCTCGGCTGATGCAAAAAAGAGAAACCGTATTCGTGAACTTGAAAAGGAAATTGAAAAGCTCGAAGCGGAAATGCAGATTCTTCAGGAAGAAATGGCTTCTCCCGAGGTCTGTCAGGATTATCAGCTTATGCAGGAGAAGTGCGCTGAATTTGAGCAAAAAAAGCTTCTTTCAGCTGAATACTCCGATGAATGGCTTATGCTTTCCGAAGAGATGGAAGAATAAATTTATATATTTTAAACAAAACCCACAGAACTTTCTCGTGGGTTTTGTTAATTGATACAAATTATATAATAAAATGCCGTATATGTATTGACATTACATATTATACGTCATATAATATATACATAGTTAACACCAAGGAGGTACATAAATATGGCTTTTCCGGTAAGTGCAGCGTTACTGGACGCTCTTGTACTCTCGGTCGTTTCAAAGGAAGATACTTACGGTTATAAAATAACCCAGGAGATCCGCGAAGCAATGGATATGTCGGAATCGACTCTCTACCCTGTCCTTCGCAGACTTATGAAGAATAATTTCCTTGAAAGCTATGATCAGGAGTATATGGGAAGAAACAGAAGATACTACAAAATCACAGACGAAGGAACAAAACAGCTTGAGGATTATCAAAGCGAATGGGTCATCTACAAGGAAAAAATCGATAAGCTTATGGTAAAATCCGAAGACAACAGGAGTGAAAACGATGAATAAACAAGAATACCTTTCCGAATTGGAAGCGCATCTTGCTTCGCTTTCCGAAGAGGAACGCACGAATGCGCTTCAGTTCTATGAAGAATACTTTGAAGACGCAGGTCCCGAAAACGAGCAGCAGGTCATTTCCGAGCTTGGAAAGCCGTTTGCACTTGCAAAGAGTATAATCTGCGAGCAGTCGGCTTATTCAAAGAGTAAGTCTTACGCAAACTACAAAGCAAGCATATCTGCAAACTACAACAGCTCTGCCGAACCGGATATTGAACCTGATGTTGCCCCGGATACAGCTCCGCAGCATCCGCATACACAGTACACTGCTTACAATTATGCTGATCAGAGTAATACGAATGCTTCAAATAACAATACCGATGATAAGATCGGTTCTTATGACAGATACAAGGAAAGCTACGGCGGCAGCAGCAACAAAGAAAATCAGTACACTTCGGATTCAAGCAATAACAACGGTTATGACAACTCCTATAAAAGGGACGGAAGCTACCACCACTCTTATACAAGCTCATCGAACTCGTCAGATTCGGTTGGATTGATATTGTTTATACTTCTTATAGTATTCTTTATCGCCCCTGTCGTTATAACGATCGCTTGCGTTGCATTTGGACTGCTTTTAGCTGCGTTAGGATGCTTGATTGGTACAGTAATTGTTTTGCTTGCAGCTCTTTTCAAGATGTCGGGCTTCATGCTCGGCGCAGCAATTCTGTGTGCAGGTTTGACAATGTTATTCCTTTCGATCGGACTTCTGCTGGGAGCCAAGCTTATTCCCAAGACCGTTAAATGGACTGTTCAAACCGTCAAAAAGCTTTCGGGAGGTGCAGTATAATGGATAAACTAACAAAAGCGTGTGCAGTATTGATCCCGATAGGTTTGGTTGTTTCTATCGCAGGCGGGATCCTTATGGCGGTCAGCGAACAGCCGGATTTTGAAGCTATTAAAGAAGTGACTTATGAAGGTGTTGCTGAAACCGTGACTGATACAACAGTGATCTATTCCGAAAACGAAGATTTTGATGATTACGATATACCTGGATCAATTTCCTATAATCGTGATGAAGCGTATTCGATCGTTATCGACTGCACGGCTGCGTCAATGAATATTTATAAGAATACATCGGGATATGCCATTGAATCAAACGATATGCCTCAGAAATACCTTGCAATGGAATGCACTGACGGAATAATTACGGTCAAATATGATCAAAAAAATCTCTCTGATTTTGACAGCGGCAGTTTAGATATTGGTATTCCCGATACCTGCAAGAACATCACGATTCGATGCAATGCGGGAGATATTTCTGTAAGTGACTTCATAGGTGAAAGTATTGATATTTCTGTCAGCTGCGGAAACATTGAGATAAGTGATTCAAATATCAACACTTCCTGTAAGATCAACAATACTCTTGGAAATGTTTTAATTGATGAATCCGTGGTTTGCGGACTTGAAGCCGAACTGATCTCGGGAAACATCGAGGTATACGATTCTTCTATGAATAACAATAATGTTATAAAAGTAGATGTTGGAAACTGTTATGTTAAACTTAATGGCAATGAAAGTGATTATTCTTTCAATGTAAGTGTCAAGGTCGGTGAAGTCGATTGCGATCATGACCTTTCGGGATCACATCAATCCAATAATCAGGTAAACATTTCGGTCATTGCAGGAAACTGTACAATAGATTTTAATGACTAAATTTTTTGACAAATAAGGAGAAATAACTATGAAAAAGCTTTTAAGATCAAAAGACAACAAGGTAATCTGCGGCGTATGTGCAGGAATTGCAGCATATTTCAACATTGACGCAACAGTCGTAAGAGTGATCTGGGCTATCCTTGCACTCTGCTCCTTTGGTGTTGCTGCTATTGCATATCTTATCTGCGCACTTATCATCCCCGAAGACAACGGTACATCAGTAATGTAAAAAAATTCCTCCATATACAACAGGGACTTTGCAATTTTCGCAAAGTCCCTTGTTTGTTATTTAAGCATATTAAGAAATTCTTCTTCGCTTATTATGCTGATTCCAAGCTCCTGTGCTTTTGTAAGCTTTGAACCTGCCTCCTCACCTGCGAGGACATAGGTTGTTTTCTTTGATACTGAACCCGAAGCTTTTCCTCCGAAGCTTTCGATCATTGCCTTTGCTTCGTCACGTTTAAGCGTTGGAAGTGTTCCTGTAAGAACGAAGGTCATTCCTGCGAAACGGTCATCACCGGTTCTCGATGAGGTGTAGTCCATTTTTACTCCCTTTTCCCGAAGCGCATTGACAAGCTCCTTGAAATGTACATCTGAAAACGCCTTTACAACATTTTCGGACATTACATCCCCAAAGCCGTCTATTTCAGCAATCTCCTCTGCATCAGCGGACATTATTCTGTCAATGCTTCCGAATTTTTCACACAGAAGCTTTGCTGCCGCTGATCCGATATTCCTAATTCCCAAACCGAAAATCACTCGGTCAAGAGGATTGTTTTTGGACTTTTCTATTGCCGATACAAGATTTTCTGCTGATTTTCTGCCAAAACGTTCAAGCGTTTCAAGTTCGGAAACCTTCAAGCTGTAAATATCGTCAATATTCTTGATAAGATGTGCATCGAGCAGCATTCCTACAACAGCATCACCCATCCCGTCGATGTTCATTGCTCCCTTGCTAGCAAAATGAATAATATTCCTCTTTATCTGTGCCGGACAGTCAATGTTTGTGCATCGGAGAGCAGCCTCATCGGCAAAACGAACTGTTTCTGCACCGCAGACGGGGCATTTTTCGGGGAGCTTATAAGGTTCAGAATCCTTCTGATGAGAAACAGAGGCAATAACTTCGGGAATGATCTCCCCTGCCTTTCTAACCATTATCTCGTCGCCGATTCGGATATCCTTTTCATCGATAAATTCCTGATTGTGAAGTGTTGCACGGCTGACGCTCGTTCCTGCAAGCATTACAGGCTCAAAAACAGCAACAGGAGTTATTGCACCCGTTCTTCCGACATTTACTTCAATATCAAGAAGCTTTGTTTTCTTTTCCTCGGGAGGAAATTTGTAAGCGACTGCCCATTTCGGCACCTTTGCAGTCGCACCAAGCACCGTTCTCTGTGCAAAGTCATCAACCTTTACAACTACTCCGTCAATGTCAAATGAGTATTTTCCTCTCATTTCGCCTATTGCATTGATTCGTTCGACAATTTGCTCGTAATTTTCAACTCTCTGATAATCAGCGATCACCTTAAAGCCAAGACTTTTAAGATAATCAAGGGACTGCTTATGCGATGAAAGCTCTTTTCCCTCTATCTGCTGGATATTAAAAATGAAAATATCAAGTTTTCGTGACGCTGCGATCTTGGGATTCTTCTGACGAAGCGAACCTGCCGCAGCATTTCTTGGATTCTTGAACGGGACTTCGCCGTTGTCTTCCTGTGTTTTTACAAGCTCATCAAAAACAGAACGTGACATATAAACCTCTCCTCTGACTTCGAGGAAAGGAATTGCTTCCTTTAGTTTCAGCGGAATAGATTTAATGGTTTTGAGGTTTGCGGTAACATCTTCGCCGACAAAGCCATCTCCTCTTGTTGAACCGCGGACAAAGCTGCCGTTTTCATATTCGAGAGATACGGATAAACCGTCGATTTTGGGTTCAACAACAAATTCGGGTTTTGATACTTCCGTCGTGCAGCGGTCTGTAAAGGCTTTGACCTGTTCAAAGTCAAAAACATCCTGCAGACTTCCCATCTGAACCTTATGCTCGACCTTTACAAAATCATTAAGTGCCTCGCCGCCAACACGCTGCGTAGGTGAATTCGGGTCAGCAAGCTCGGGATATTTTTCCTCCAAAGCCTTTAACTCCTGCATCATCATATCGTAAGTGTAATCCTCAACCGAAGGATTATCCATTACATAATACTCATAATTATACTGTTCAAGTGTTGCCCTTAACTCATTTACTCTGTCAATTATTTTTTTATCCATAATTCACTCCGACAAAAAACGGATACAGTTTGCAGCGAAAATGCAAATCTTTGCTGTTTCAAGAATTAAATACAGCAATAATCTGATTTTCTTAATACAAATTGTACCCGTTTATATAGCATTTATTAAATTACTTCTTAAGCTTTAAAGCAGCCTCAGCCTTTTCAGCAATATTTTCAGCGCAAAGACCGAATTCCTTGAGAAGGTCAACTGCAGGGCCGGAATGACCGAATACATCGTTTACGCCGACCTTTACAACGGGAACAGGACAGCATTCGGTTACAACTTCTGCAACTGCTGAACCGAGTCCGCCGATAACGCTGTGCTCTTCAGCTGTAACGATAACGCCGGTTTCCTTTGCAGCCTTGCAGATAATATCCTTGTCAATAGGCTTTATTGTGTGTATATTGATAACTCTTGCGGAGATTCCTTTTTCTGCAAGAATATCAGCAGCTTTTCTTGCTTCGCCGACCATAAGACCTGTTGCGATGATAGTTAGATCGCTGCCGTCACGGAGCTGTATTCCCTTGCCGAGTTCAAACTTGTAGTTGTCCTTATCATTGAAGTTCTCGACAGCAAGACGGCCGAAACGCATATAAACAGGGCCGTTGAAGTCGAGAGCAGCCTTTACAGCAGCCTTTGTTTCAACATCATCTGCAGGAACGATAATTGTCATACCCGGAATGGTTCTCATAAGAGCAATATCTTCGTTGCACTGGTGTGTAGCGCCGTCCTCACCGACAGAGATACCTGCGTGAGTTGCGCCGATCTTTACATTGAGGTGAGGATAACCGATAGAGTTGCGGACGATCTCATAAGCTCTGCCTGCAGCAAACATTGCAAAGGAGCTTGCGAAAACCTTTTTGCCTGTAGTGGAAAGACCTGCAGCAACGCCCATCATATTAGCCTCTGCGATACCGCAGTCGATGAAACGCTCGGGATGAGCTTTCTTGAAAATGCCTGTCTTTGTAGCAGCAGCAAGGTCAGCGTCAAGTACGATAAGATCCTCATATTCATCAGCAAGTGCAGCAAGAGCCTCGCCGTAGCTTTCTCTGGTAGCTTTTTTGATTACATCTGCCATGTTATTAGTCCTCCAAGCTTTCTAATGTTTTGTTGAGTTCATCCATAGCCTGTGCATACTGCTCGGCGTTAGGAGCTGTACCGTGCCAGCCAACCTGATTTTCCATGAATGAAACTCCCTTGCCCTTAACGCTTGTCATAACGATAGCAACGGGCTTTCCGTTGATCTTTTCAGCTTCATCAAAAGCTCTTTCGATATCATCAAAATCATGAGCGTCCATTGTAATAACGTGCCAGCCGAAAGCTTCAAACTTATCTGTGATCGGCATAGGAGAACATACATCGGTGATCTTGCCGTCGATCTGTAAACCGTTGTTATCTACGATCGCAACGAGATTATCAAGCTTGTTATGTGCAGCAAACATTGCAGCTTCCCAAACCTGACCCTCTTCGATCTCACCATCGCCGAGGATAGCATAGACCTTGTAAGAAGCGGAAGAAAGCTTTCCGCCGAGAGCCATACCTGCAGCAGCGGAGATACCCTGACCGAGAGAGCCTGTGCTCATATCAATACCGGGAGTACCCTTCATATCAGGATGTCCCTGAAGCATTGCGCCGATATGACGAAGTGATTTAAGTTCGGACTTGTCAAAGAATCCTCTTTCAGCAAGAACTGAATAAAGTGCAGGAGCACAATGTCCCTTTGAAAGGACAAAACGATCTCTGTCTGCCCATTTTGGATTTTTGGGGTCAACATTAAGCTTTGCAAAATAGAGATAAGTAAGAACGTCACTTATCGAGAGCGAACCGCCGGGATGACCCGATTTAGCGTTATAAACGCCTTCGATAACGCCCATTCTGACTTTGCAGGCTGTTTTTTCAAGCTGTTTTTTTATTGTTGCATCCATATTTATACCTCCGTATATTTTAAATGCCCATTAAAGAACATTCATAACATAATAAAGCGCTTCGGCAACTGCCCCGTTATCGCAGTTTTCTTTTGTGACCATGCAGGCGGTCTTTTTTACCTCGCTTAAAGCATTTGCAGGAGCGATCGGGATATCGGATTTTTTCAGCATTTCGATATCATTGTCAAAATCTCCGCACGCTGCAATGGTACATCCGCAGAGATGATATAATTCAAGCATTTTCTCGAGTGCCGAGCCCTTTGAGCATCCGTTGGGAATAATCTCATAAAAATACTTGCTTGAACGGACAAAAGTCAGATCATTCCACCCTCTGCTTTCGGTAAATTCGGCAAGCTTGTCTATCTCGTCTTTGTCGGCTGCAAAAAGAACCTTGCACCAACCTTCGGGCGAAACATCTTTTATATCAACAGATCGCGGAGTCAGACCCTTATAAGAAATGTCAATATGATACTCTTCCTGGATACTGTACTGCGGCACAAGTATCTCATCAGAAAGATCAATTTCAGCACCGACCTTTGGAAACTTCTCAAGTATTTCCTTAACAGCATCATAAGCCGAACAGTCAACGAACTTCTGCCAGACATATTCTTTATCGCTGCAGTTATAGACAGCTCCGCCGTTCAATACAATAATCGGTTCGTCAAGCTGCAGTTCAGCGAAATACTGTGAAGCGGACTGAACAGTTCTTCCCGTTGCAACGGTAAATCTGCCGCCGAATTTGCGAAAATCAGCTATCGCATCGAGATCCTTCTGATTCAGTCTTTTATTTGAAGGAAGCAGTGTTCCGTCCATATCAGTAATAAAAATAACGTTAGATAGATCTTTCATGGGATAAGTCCTACATTTTTTTCAGTTTATTTATGACCGATTTAAAATAATCGGGCAGTTCACTGTCAAATTCATAATATTTTCCGTCAATAGGATGAACAAAGCCTATCTTTTTAGCGTGAAGGCATTGACCTTCACAGAGTTTTGACGGTTTTCCGTAGACATCATCCCCAAATACAGGATGACCGATATACGCCATGTGTACTCGTATCTGATGCGTTCTGCCTGTAAAGAGTTTAAGCTTTACAAGCGAATATCCGTTATATTCCTCAAGAACAGTGTATTCTGTCTTGGCAGGTTTCGAATTCTTATCCGTTACGCACATTTTCTTGCGGTCAACAGGATGTCTTCCTATCGGAGCTTCAATTATTCCGTGAGGATCCTTTAATCTTCCGCATATAACAGCCTGATACTCCCGTGTAAAGGTATGAGCCATTATTTGTTCAGCAAGTCCAAGATGCGCGCGGTCTGTTTTTGCAACTATCAAAAGGCCGCTTGTATTCTTATCAATTCGGTGAACGATCCCGGGGCGAATAACTCCATTTATTGAAGAAAGTCTGTCTTTGCAATGATAAAGCAGTGCGTTGACAAGTGTTCCGTTGTAATTGCCTGCAGCAGGATGAACCACCATTCCTTTAGGCTTATTTACAACCAGAAGATCATCATCCTCGTAAACAATTTCTATCGGAATATTCTCTGCTGTGACATCAAGCTCCGTCGGTTCGGGAACAATAACGGAAATATTGTCACCGTTCTTTACAGAACAGCTTTTGCTGACGATCTTTCCATTAAGCGTGACCTGACCGTCCTTTATCAATTTTTGAAGCATCGAACGTGTGAGGTCGGCATAATTATCGCTTAACCATTTGTCAATGCGCATCTGATCTCCATCGGCGAGGTTTTCAACTGTAAAGAAAAGCTCATCCATGATTTTTCTCCGATTTACTTTCGATGAAGCAAACATAGATCACAAGACAGATCGCACCGAGAACAACGCAAATATCTGCAAAGTTGAAAATAGCAAAATCAAAAAGGCGAACTTCGATATAATCAACAACATATCCAAGTCGGATACGATCAATTAGATTGCCGATACCGCCTGCTATTACTGCAGCAGCGCTGTAAACCATAAACGGATTCTTATTTTTATCTCTTATTACCCATACGATGAGCAGAACTATCAGCACTACCGTAAGAATTATAAGAAACCAACGTGCCCCTTCAAAGCTGCTGAACGCTGCTCCTCTATTCTCAACATAGCGAAGACCGATCACATCGAGGTCACCGAACTTGATAAGATCACGAACCGCAGCTTCAGCAAAAACTGTATTCACCATAAAGAATTTAAGGAACTGATCGGCAGCAATTAGGAGTACAATTATTATTATTGAAGCAATTAACATAAATACTTTATTTTAAGATCTTTGCAACTTCTTCAGCGCAGCGGTCGCAAAGTGTTGGATAAAGAGCGTTCTTGCCAACAGACTTGGAGTAGATCCAGCATCTTTCGCACTTTTCACCGTCAGCCTTTTCAACATCATAAGAGAGGTTATCAGCCATAAAGTCACTCTTGAATTCGCCGTTTCCGCCGTCAACGATCTCAACTCCGGATACGATGAATACCTTTGCAAGGATATCGGAATAGCTGTCAAGCTTTGCATGGAGAGAAGCATCATTGTTAACGTGGATGATGACCTTTGCTTCAAGAGATGCACCGATGAACTTATCAGCACGCTTTACTTCAAGAGCCTTTGTAACATCTGCTCTTAACTGATAGATAAAATTCCACTTTTCAATGAAAGAATCATCGACCTGAACATCAATAGGTGCAGGGAAATCATTCATCATAACGCTGTTTGTATCATCAGTATCGGAATGAGGCATATACTTCCAGATCTCTTCTGCTGTGAATGCAAGAACAGGAGCAATAAGACGGGAAAGTGCACTGATGATGTAGTACATTGCTGTCTGTGCAGCACGTCTGTCAGCGGATTTTTCACCTGTGCAGTAAAGTCTGTCCTTGATGATATCAAGATAGAAGTTGGACATATCTGTTACGCAGAAATTATGGATCGCATGAACAGCAACGTGGAAGTCAAATGCGTCATAAGCAGCCTTGCACTTCTCGATAAGAGCGTTAAGACGGATCAATGCCCACTTGTCGATCTCGTGAAGCTCATTGATCGGAACGAGGTCGTTCTTAACGTCAAATCCGACATTGTCACCAAGGTTGCCGAGGATATAACGAGCAGTATTTCTGATCTTCTTGTAAGTATTGCCTTGTTGCCGGCAGTCGTAGTCGGCGTCGCCGCCGCGCCCCGCGCGTTCGCGG
>JBJFFR010000094.1:0-13869 GCA_051891935.1 Oscillospiraceae bacterium | reverse complement strand
CCTTTTTTCGAGCCCGAAAGCCTGCCTGAAAAGTGTTGAGGAACGACTCAGAAAGCTCCGTCATAAGTATCCTGATGGTGAAATCAAGGACATTACATTGCTGGAAAAACTCAGAGATGCTCTTGCTTTGGTAGAACCTCATGATTTTTCAAGGTATACTAAACTACTTGAATTGCTCAGGAGCAGTGAATACAGCTGGAACCCTAAAACCGTTGATGACCGTATTGTTATCTTCACTGAGCGTATTGAAACAATGAAGTTCCTTGCTAAGCAGCTCAGAGAAGACTTGCATATGACAGAAAAGCAGGTAGTAGAGATTTCAGGTGGTATGACAGATATGGAACAGCAGCGTGTTGTTGAGGAGTTTGGCAGAACAGAAGCTCCTGTAAGAATACTTGTCGCTTCGGACGTTGCATCGGAAGGTCTTAACCTTCATTACCTCAGCCACCGTCTTATCCATTTTGATATTCCGTGGTCACTCATGGTGTTCCAGCAGAGAAACGGAAGAATTGATCGTTACGGTCAGGAAAAGCGTCCTGATATTCGATATATGCTGATTTCAAGCAAAAATGAACGAATCAAAGGCGATATGCGAATTATTCGCATTCTCGTTGAGAAAGAAGAACAGGCATTCAAAAACATCGGCGATCCTACACTTTTGCTTGGCAAATTCAATATTGAGGACGAGGAGCTTGTTATAAGCGAAACTATTGAAAACGGTTCTGATGCTGTCGCCTTTGAAGATTCTCTGCATGATGAAGAAAGTGAGTTCGATCCTCTGGACTTCCTGCTTAATGAAGCATCTAAGGAGGAAACAACTATAGCCGTGAATGATACGGTTGAGGACGAAACACTTTTCACAGACAAACAGTATCTTATAAAAGCATTGTCGTACATCAATAAAGATGAACAGCATCCTCTGAGACAACTCAGTGAAATATCCGGTGTAGATGTGATGCTTACAGATGATATGCGCCGCAGATTATCTGCTGTTATTCCTGAAGAGGCTATGCCTTCTGGTGAAATTCTCAGACTCAGCGATGATAAGACCTACATAATGCAGGAAATACGTAAAAGTATGCAGAATTCTATCGACAACGCTGCCTGGCCCGATGCTCAGTATCTATGGGCAATTCACCCGGTTATCGGCTGGTTGAACGATAAGACAGGACTTCTCATTGGCAGAGGTGAAGCTCCTGTAATAGGAGTCAAGAACTTTATGCAGTCAAATGAAAGTATTTTCATTGTCGAAGGCAGTATGCCTAATGAACGATCGGCAGCTCTTGTGGATGATCTCTTTGGCATAAGATATGTTGACGGCAAATTTGTCGAGTTCCTTGATATAAATGCCGTAGTAAACAAGACAAAAATCAATTCTGAGCTTCTTGCAAATGAAAAGAATGTCACCGATGAGATGATTACAGCATTGAGCGAACAGCTTGAGGATGTTGTTGCTAAGGCAAAGGAAAAACTCGCTGAGAGCTACCGAAAGTACAAAGAAGCCACCGATCCGCTGATCGATGCAGAAGTAGACAAGCTGGCAGAGCTTGAAGAAAAACACAGGGTTTATCAGCTCTCACTGTTTACCGATGAACGTCGAAAGAGTGAAGCAGAACGCAGAGTTGATGAGTTATTCGACAGCTTCACAAAATGGGTGAAAGAAACACTTGATATAAGAAACAATCCTTATATCAGAATTATAACAGTTCTGACAGGAGTAGAATAATATGAGTATAGATCTGACCGGTATTGGAAACCGCAACGAGTATTATACCAATCACTATTTCTCCACAATGTTTGAAGATGGAGCAAGTGAACGTATAAAACAGTGGACTGAGGAATCCAAGAACCATGAAACGAAAACTCCGTGGGCAATGCTCCGTGAAAACGCTAAACAGTACTATCCAATACATGACAGATATGACCGCGGACAGCCACATCTTACCACAGCAAACAATATTATCAGTATGGCTGCACAGTACCTTGAATCTATGGGGTATGGAACGGTTAATTCTGTCACCATCAATGTAGATGATGAGTTTGAAGTACCTGTATTTCATGAGGAAGTCAAGTCTAATAAAGCACCGTTGCTTTGGGCAGTTCTTGCTTATTCAAGGGATAAGGACAGCGGCATCATGGAAAACAGTATCCTTGATTTCAATGCTGCAAACAATGATGTGCTGACTCTGACCGATGATAATATTGAAACTCTTGCAACAAAACTCCTGTTTCATACAGCAGAGCCTCCTCGTTTCCTTATCGTTATCGGCATAGATACCATCGTGCTGATTGACAGAAACAAGTGGAACGAGAAGCGTTACCTTGAATTTGACCTTCAGGAGATATTCAGCCGTCACGAAACAACGACTTTACAGGCTATGTCTGTCCTTTTGCATAAGGACTCTCTCTGCCCTGCGGACGGTAATGCACTTATTGATACCCTTGACGAGCAGAGCCGTAAACACGCTTCGGGCGTATCGCAGGATCTCAAATATGCCCTTCGTGAAAGCATTGAGATACTCGGAAACGAGGTCATTTATGACCTGAAAACCCGTCAGGGTAAGAATCTGATCGAAGAACCTGTTGATGCTGCACAGCTCACTTTAGAGTGCTTACGCTATATGTACCGTATGCTGTTCGTGCTGTTTATAGAAGCACGACCTGAGCTTGGTTATGCTCCGATAAATGAACAGGTATACGCTTCGGGATATTCTCTTGAAAGTCTGCGTGATATAGCCGAATCTATCCGAAACGACACGGAAGAAGTCGGAGAGGGATTCTATCTGTATGAAACCCTCAGTAAGCTCTATGAGCTTATCTATACGGGCTATCCGCAGAAAGAAGGCGTGTACAACAAGGTCAAGAGCCTTGAAAGTGTACATAACATCTTTGTTATCCCGCCGCTGAAAGCTCATATCTTTGATCCCGAATATACACCTATGCTTGTAAATGCGAAGATACGAAACAGCGTTATGCTCCGCATCATCGACCTGATGAGCCTTACAAAGTCTACAGGCAAAAAAGGAAGCCGTCGTGGACGTATTTCCTATGCAAATCTCGGTATCAACCAGATGGGTGCAGTATATGAAGCTCTGCTGTCATACCGTGGATTTATCGCAGAGCAAGACCTCTATGAAGTCAAGAAAGCCGGAGATAGCTTCAACGAGCTTGATGTCGGCTACTTTGTAACTGCCGAGGAGCTTGACCAGTACACCGAGGACGAGCGTGTCCGCTATGAATCGGGAGATAAGAAAGATCAGCTCCGTGTCCACCCAAAGGGCGAGTTTATCTATCGTCTGGCAGGCAGAGAGCGTGAAAAGTCTGCATCTTACTATACCCCTGAGTCGCTGACACAGTGCCTGGTGAAGTATGCCTTGAAAGAGCTTCTGAAAGACAAGACTGCCGATGAGATACTCAGTCTTACCGTCTGCGAGCCTGCAATGGGCAGTGCGGCGTTCTTGAACGAAGCTATCAATCAGCTTGCAGAGGCATATCTTGACCGTAAACAGGCAGAGCTTGGCGAAACGATCAGCCATGAAACACGAATGGACGAGCTTCAGAAGGTCAAGATGTACATTGCCGACAATAATGTGTACGGTATCGACCTGAACCCCGTAGCCGTTGAGCTTGCCGAGGTATCTCTCTGGCTGAATACAATCTACAAGGGCGGCTATGTGCCGTGGTTCGGTACTCAGCTTGTCAACGGCAACTCCCTGATCGGCGCAAGAAGACAGGTCTACCACAAGAGTCAGCTTACTGCGACCTCCAAGGGCTTGCGCTGGTATGAGAACGCTCCCGAACGTATCCCGTTTGTGAAGCTCGATGCAAGCGGAAGAAATATCGCACGTTCACGCTATCAGGTGTATCATTTCCTGACGGGCGATCCCGGAATGTGCGACTATACCGATAAAGTCATCAAGTCCCTTGAACCTGAAAAGATCAAAGCTATGAAAGCGTGGAACAAGAAGTTCACCGCCGCTTATACCGAGGACGAGTTCAAGAGCCTTATTGAGCTTTCCAAGCTCATTGATGTGCTTTGGAGAGATCAGATCAAGGCAAGACATGACCTTGAAGATGCGACTATCACCGCACTTGACGTTTACGGTCATAAGGACAGCCGTTTTGACCGTGGGCAGTCTATCAGAGAAAAAGACAAGCTCCTGCGTGATACATATAAATCTGAACACGCTCAAAATGCAGGTTCTTATGCAAGGCTTAAATTTGCTATGGACTATTGGTGCGCCCTCTGGTTCTGGCCTATCAGTCAGGCAGATTTGTTACCAGAGCGTTCAGATTTTATTTTTGAAATGGAGCTTATTCTGCGTGGTACTATGCAGACAAACAATCCTGATAAGCAGCTTTCCTTCCTTGCAAACGATGATGAAGACGAAGTGCTGATACAGGACGTTGATCTCGATCAGCTCTGCGAGCTGTTCCCACGCCTTGCATTGGTGCGTAAGATTGCGAACGACAACAAGTTTATGCACTGGGAGCTTGAATTTGCCGATGTGTTTGCGGATAAGGGCGGTTTTGACCTTGTTATTGGTAATCCGCCGTGGGTGAAAATGGAGTGGGTTGAACAGAATCTCTTATCAGACAGTAATCCAATGTTTGCTGTAAAAAAGCTATCTGCGGCTCAAACTTCAAATGAACGTAAAAAAGCTCTTGAAAATAGAATGGTTTCATTAATGTATTTCTCTGAATATGAATCTATTTCTGGTCAACAAGCATTTTTAGGAGCATTGCAAAATTATCCTGATTTGATAGGAATGAGAGTTAACTTATTTAAATCGTTCTTGCCACAAGCATGGCAATTCGGCTCGCCAAATGGAGTTTCTGCCTTTGTACACCCTGACGGTGTTTATGATGATCCAAAGGGCGGTATCTTACGTGAAAAACTGTATCCGAAACTCAAATATCATTTTCAGTTTACAAATGAACTTAAATTGTTTGCTGAGGTAGATCATCATACGGGTTACAGTTTGAATGTATACAGTAATGCTGATAGTTTTGAGTTTGAATCAATCTCAAATCTGTTTGCTGTTGATACTATTGAACAATGCTATGATGAATCTATTACAGGAAACATTCCAGGGATTAAAGATGAAAATGGCAACTGGAATGTAAATGGTCACCCCGGAAGAGTCGTTCATGTAGGTGAAGAAGAACTTTCTTTGTTTGCCAAACTATTTGATAATAGTGACAAATGGCTACAGGCAAAACTTCCTGTTGTTCATGCACAAGCAATGATAGAAGTTCTTCGCAGATTAAATGATGCATCAAAAAACATCGCAAAGGAAATGAAAGATATTTTTCTTTCACAAATGTGGAATGAGACTAATTCCCAAAAGGACGGAACGTTATTACGAAACGTTCATTTTCCCGATTCAACTTTTGAATTAGTGTACTCTGGTCCACATATAGGTATTGCTAATCCAATTTCAAAAACATCAAGAACAATATGTGTGTTAAATAGTGATTATGACAGCGTTGATTTGACAAATATCCCTGAAGATTACATTCAGCGTTGTAATTATTCTCCCAATTGTGATGTTAACGAATACAATAATAGAGCACCTGAAACCACATGGGAATGTAAAGCATATAGCCTATATCGTATTATTATGCGTAATATGTTTAATCAAAGTGGAGAGCGAACACTTATATCTGCCATTGCTCCTCCGAAATCTGCCCATATTCACGCTGTTTTAGAATTGGCACACAAAGATAACAATATATTAGTTCTTATTGCTGGTGTATTTGCTTCACTAACAGCCGATTTCTATATAAAGACTACTGGAAAAGGTTCTGGCGGAGTAGATGTTCTCGGAGGTTTGCCGATAATAGATAGTTACTATAATGATGATATAAAGCGATTGACTTTGTTATTGAACTGCTTAAATAATCACTATAGTGAATTATGGTCTGATGTGTATAAAGAGCAATTCAATAAAGCCACATGGAGCAAATCCGATCCACGCCTTGACAACAAGCGTTTCTCAACCCTGACAAGCGAATGGACATGGGACACACCTCTGCGTACCGACTACGAACGCAGACAGGCACTTGTTGAGATAGACGTACTGACAGCTATGGCGCTCGGTATGACGCTTGAACAGCTCAAAACCATTTACCGCATACAGTTCCCTGTATTGCAGCAGTACGAAGCCGATACATGGTACGACGCAAAGGGCAGGATCGTTTTCACCACAAACCGCAGTCTCGTCGGCGTAGGCTTCGACCGCAAGGAGTGGGAAGGCAACGTCAAGGGCGCTATGGACGGAATGGTATTCACAAGAGAGATCGAGGACGATACGATGCCCGGCGGCCCTGTCAAGAGAACTATCGAGTACGTTGCACCGTTCGATAAGTGCGACCGTGAACAGGACTACGAAACAGCGTGGAGGTTCTTTGAGGAGAAGTACGGGAAATAACTATACTTTTATAATACAACGAGCATATAAGTTAATAAGAGAGGTTTATTATCAAAATCATGGAAATAAGTTTATTTAATTGCAACAACATTATATCTGGTTCGCTATCTATCACTGAAAATGCTTTAAATGTAAAATATGCCATTAACGGAACAGGAAAATCTACAATCGCAAAAGCAATTGATTTATCTTGTAATAGTGAATCTGATTTGGCATTTCTTACACCATATCAGTTTATTGAAGATGGTGATGAGGAGCATAAACCAAATGTCAGCGGCAATGAATCTATAAGCAATGTGATGATATTTAACGAGGACTATATTAGACAATATGTATATCAGAAGGACGATCTAATCAAGAACAGCTTTGAGATATTCGTAAGGACTCCTGATTACGATCGCCACATGGAGCAGATACAGCTTTTGCTGCAAGAGATGAACAAAGCATTTCAAAATAATCCGGAGCTTAACGAACTAATAACAGACTTTACTGAGTTTGTAGACGGTTGTGGTAAAAATCAAAGAGGACTTGCCGCTTCAGGTTCAATTGTTAAAGGATTAGGAAATGGAAATTTGTTAGCAAATATCCCATCGGAATTAGATTGTTATAGACCATATCTTTTGAATTCAACTGAAGCGGGGAACGTTAAATGGTTAAAATGGCAATTAGAAGGTAAAAATTTTCTTGATTTAGCGGAGCAGTGTCCTTATTGTGCCAGTCAAAAGGAATTCAAAAAAAGCAGAATAGAAACTGTCTCAAACACCTACGATTCTAAAGTAGTTGATCACTTGAATAAGATGTTGAAACTGTTTGAAAAACTATCGCTTTACTTTACTGATGATACCAACGAGGAGCTAAAACGCATTTCAGAAAGCGCTGATAATATGTCTCAATCGCAGAAAGATTATCTGTTTGAAATTAAAACCCAAGTTTCAAATATTCTTTCGTTGTTGATCAAACTCAAAAACCTTGGTTTTAACACTTTTAAAGATGTAGATAAGGTTAAAGATGAGCTTGATAAGTATCGAGTAAACTTGTATTTGTACAGTCACCTTAATTCTCTTTATATGAACGAAAAAACTAATCTGATCAACGCTTCTCTTGATGGAATTATAGAAAAAGCAGGGAAACTTCAAGGAGAAGTAAACCAACAAAAGAAACTGATTGAAAAAACAGTGCAAGATAATAGCGGGCTTATAAATGATTTTTTACAATGTGCGGGATACAATTATCGAATCTCAATCAGCGAAGATGAAGGCAACGGTTTTAGAATGATACTTTCGCCCGTTAATAGTGATATGGGAATAACATCTGCAAATGAACACCTTAGTTATGGAGAAAGGAACGCACTGGCACTATCATTATTTATGTTTAGTGCTATTAAAGAAAACCCTGATTTAATTATTCTTGACGATCCTATCTCATCTTTTGATGGCAATAAAAAGTTCGCCTTGTTAAATATGCTTTTCTTAGGGAAAAAAAGCCTTAAAAACAGGACTGTTTTATTGTTGACACACGACTTCAATACAGTAATTGACATTATACACACTTTACCACATAAATTCTCCCCAGCTCCTGTAGGTGCATTTCTATCAACTAATGAAGGTGTTTTGAGGGAGCAAGTAATAACAAAAGATGATATCAAATCGTTCAAAGAAATTGCATTATCAAATATTCATGATAATATCGACAACTTAAACAAACTCATTTATTTGAGAAGGCTTTATGAATTTGAGGGTAATAAAGGTAATGAATGGCAAATGCTTTCAAATTTGTTTCACAAGCGTGAAACGCCAGAAGTACATTCAGCTACTGAATCAAGAACGATGAGCGAAGATGAAATAAATGAGGCTATTATAGCTATTAGAGAGTATATTCCTGATTTTGACTATCATAACGAATTAAGGCGAGCTAACAACGAAGAAGAGCTTTTAATGGTTTATCGAAATAGCCGAAGCAATTACGAAAAACTTCAAATATACAGAATTCGTTATAATGAAAACAGCAGTAATCCTGTTGTGAAAAAATTTGTTAATGAAACATTTCATGTTGAAAATGACTTTATTTTTCAGTTGAATCCAAGCGTTTATGACACCGTTCCATGGTATATTATAAACATTTGTGATCAAGATATGACAAATAGAGAGGAGTGAGCAAATGCTCCCAACCATATTAGCAAAACAATTGCAGGACGGAATCTGCGACTATATCCGCACCACGTTCCCGATGACCAACGAGCCGTTTCAGGGTTCGTTGAATAAACTGCTTGCGACCAAAGACAGCGTATATCACGCACCGTACACCGCAGTACGCCTGCCTTTCCGTGTCGCAGAACTGAACGAGAGTTACTTCGAGTCTATCCACCCGAAGTTTGCTCCCTATGTTCATCAGCAGAAAGCATTTGACCGCCTTAACGGAAATGACGGTCAGTCTACTGTTATCGCAACGGGTACAGGCTCAGGTAAGACCGAGTGTTTCCTGTATCCGATACTTGAATACTGCTATAAGCACCGTGGTGAGCGTGGTATCAAGGCACTTATCATCTACCCGATGAACGCTCTTGCGTCCGATCAGGCTAAGCGTATTGCCGAGATCATCTATAACAGTCCTGAGCTGAGGGGCAATGTCAATGTCGGTATGTACGTCGGCGGCAGAGAGGAAACTCCGAGCCGTATGATGAGCGAACACGGTGTTATCACAGACCACGATACTATGCTCAATCGTGCGCCTGACATTCTTATGACCAACTATAAAATGCTCGACTATCTGCTTGTCCGTCCGAAGGACGCTGTTCTCTGGCAGGATAATGCGCCTGAGACACTGAAATACATAGCAGTTGACGAGCTTCATACCTTTGACGGCGCTCAGGGTACCGATCTTGCCTGCCTTCTTCGCAGATTGAAAGCAAGACTGTTTACCCCTGCGGGCTATCTTTGCTGCGTCGGAACATCTGCAACTATCGGTGGCGAGGAAAACAATCCTAAGATACTGAACTATGCTTCTGAGATCTTCGGAGAACCGTTTGACAGCGATGCTATCATCACCGAAGATAGGCTTTCTCCTTCGGAGTTTTTTGATGGCTGTGAGGTAACAGATTTTAGTTTTCCCACCAATGAACAGGTGGAACAGATCGCTTCTGCTGTCATTGATGATGATATTACGCATTTCCTTCAGCTTTCCGCTGAGTGCTGGATAAATGAGCCTGTCTCTGATATTATGTCGGATACAGCAAGGTTGCAGCTCGGCAAGATTCTTATGCACCATAGCTTTTTCCAGTCGGCAGTCAAGCTCATGGGCGGTAAGTATTATCAGACCTCAGCTATTGCCGAGTCTCTTGTAACAAACTATCCTGAGATAGAAAGCATTGCAGATAAGGATACGGCGATCAACGCTCTATTTGCACTTGTTTCTCACGCCCGTATCGGTTCTGAGGGCAAACTGCGCCCATTCCTCAATGTTCAGGTTCAGTTCTGGCTCAGAGAGCTTCGTCGTCTGCTTGCAAAAGTATCACCTGACGATGTTACATACTCTATCTCGCATGATCTTAATGAAAGGCAATCGAAGGAGTATCTTCCTGTCGTAAACTGTCGTGACTGCGGTGCAACAGGATGGACTTCCACCAAAACTGAGCGTGGATACGCTAAAATCGGCAACCTTGACACGTTCTATAATATGTATTTCCGCTGTGATGACACTATTACTATGCTTTTCCCCGGAATGAGCGAATCGAACGGTTTCTTATGTCCAAAGTGCCATTACGTTAAGTTCAATACAAATGATGCTGAAAGCTGTGAGTGTCCCGACGGTTGTGGGAAAATGATACCTGTATATATTCCTAATCTGGGAGCAAAATCAGCAAAAACAGGTTCACAGGACAAGCAGCAGTATGTTTGCCCGTTCTGTCACAGCAAACGTGGACTTTCACTTATGGGTTTAAGAAGTGCTTCTGAAATAAGCGTAAGCCTGTCTCAGATGTTCTCATCGCAGTTCAACGACGATAAGAAGGCACTTGCTTTCTCTGATAATGTTCAGGATGCAGCTCACCGTGCAGGATTCTTTAACCACAGAACATGGAGATTCGGTCTGCGAACCGCCATTCAGGAGTATTCCGAAACAAATGATTCACTTGTTTCTCTGGAAGAATTCCAGAAGGGCTTTATTTCCTATTGGCATCAGAAGTTTAATAACGAGGAATTCATAAGCCAGTTTATCGCTCCGAATATGACATGGATGAAGGCTTATGAGGAAATGATAACAAATCGTAAGCTCGGAACGGATAAGTATGCCAAGAAATTACTTGGTGATGTTGACAGCAGACTTGCTTACGAAATAATGCTTGAATACGGCTTATCGGCTAACATTGGACGTACACTGCCGAAGTCCTCTTGCTCTGTTGCTGCATTTGATCCTGATGTTATTGAACGTGTCAGCAACACGGTTTATCAGAGGGCAAGAAATGAGCTGGGATGGCTCGTGAAAACTAATGAGAATGATGTACGATATATGGTTATGGGCTATCTTGATATTTTCAGACAGTCAGGTGCTTTTGATGATAAGGTTTTCTATGAGTTTATTGAAAAGGATAATTCTTATCATATATCAGCTGATCGTTTGAGATGGCTGCCCGGTTTGCAGTCAGGCAGAAACACTCCAAGGTTTGTGATTGAGCCTAAGAGCGGTAAGAAGCACTACTATAACCTTGATCTAAAAACAGACCGTAAGTTTGAGGAATGGCTGTATAAGTGTTCTGAAGATGTGCTGAACGAGTTCGCAGACCTTTGTATCATTATATTTGATGAATTAGTCAAAGCAGAAATCATTCGTCCAATGATCAATGATTTTCCCGTGTATACTCCTTATGGTATCAATAAAAAGCATATCTACATCAGTAACAATGTTGTTCAGATGAGATGTGATGATTGTGGTACTGTTCTTTCTGTATCCGAAGAAAACGCACATTATTGGGATAATGCTCCTTGTAAGCGTAAAAACTGTAGAGGTCATCTTAGAAAAGCTGATACAGAAGGTTTGGGCTACTATGGTAAACTATTCCGAAACGGTGATCTTTATCGTATTAATGCTATGGAACACACAGGCTTGTTGAAACGTGAAGACAGAGAAATACTTGAAACTCATTTCAAACTTGGTAGAGATGAGCAGAAAAGATGGGATCCGAATGTATTATCATGTACCCCTACTCTTGAAATGGGTATTGATATAGGCGATCTTTCATCTGTTATCCTTTGCAGTATGCCTCCGGCACAGTCTCAGTTCTTGCAGAGAGCCGGACGAGGCGGCCGTAAAGATGGTAATGCTCTTACTATGGCAGTTGCCAATGCTCGACCTCATGATCTGTATTTCTATGCCGATCCACTTGAAATGATTCAGGGTGATGTACAATCGCCTAAAATATTCCTTCAGGCATCTGCGGTGCTTGAAAGACAGTTTACAGCTTTCTGTATGGATTCCTGGGTTAAACATGGAGTAAATCCGAGTGATGTACCTGATAAACTGAATACCATACTCTCAAAGCTGGATTCAAAACCAGCCGATATGTTTCCGTTTAACTTCATTCACTATGTTCAGGATACTCTTACAAGGCAGATAAACTCCTTTACGGGCTTGTTTGCAGAACTTGACTCTGATGCACGGGAAGAACTTATGGTATTCGCCAAAGGTGACGGCACAGAGCAAAGCCCAATGTATCGCAAAATCATAGAGAGCTTTGATGTCATAAGAGATGAACGCAACAGTCTGAAAGCAAATATCAAGTCTCTTGATGCAATGATCAAGGAATTACAGGCAAAACCGCAGGATTCATCGTTTGACGATCAGATCAAGGAACTTAATTCCGAAAAGTCAGCTCTGAATAGTGTTATTAACGAAATAAACAATAAGAATGTGTTCAACTTCTTGTCTGATGAGGGGTTACTGCCTAACTATGCTTTCCCCGAAAGTGGGATCATACTTAGAGCTTTGCTTTACAGAAAAGAAGAACAGGAAGGCGATTCCATGACCAAGTACGAAAAGCGGTCTTATGAATATAGCCGTCCTGCGGCATCAGCTATAAGCGAATTTGCGCCAAATAATATCTTCTATGCTGACGGCAGAAAACTTACAGTAAATCGTATTGATTTAAATACTACAAAAGTACAGTCATGGAGATTATGTCCTAATTGTTCTCATGCACAGCTTGAAGTCCCCGGAAAATATTCTGCTTCCTGTCCTCAGTGCGGTAGTCCCGCATGGGCTGATTCCGGTCAGCTCCGTAATATGCTTAAAGTTCAGATGGTTTATTCAAATACGGAAGACACTCATAGCAGAATATCCGATGACAGCGACAGTAGAACTAATACTTTCTATGTCCGGCAGCTTCTTGTAGATGTTGATGAAGATCATGATATACTAAGTGCTTATCGGATGAACAATGATGATTTCCCATTCGGCTATGAGTTTGTCAAAAAGGCTTCGTTAAGGGAGATTAATTTTGGTGAGAACGATATGACAGGAGAAAAAATATCCGTTGCAGGCGTTGACGAGGTAAGAAAAGGCTTTACAGTTTGTAAGTATTGTGGTTCTATATTGACTTCTGGAAATCATCCTAAGAACTACTCTAAGTTTTGTAAAACAAATAAATTTCCACAGTTGCTCTCAAAAGACTTTTATACCTGTCTATTCCTATATAGAGAGTTAGAAACAGAGATACTTCGTATGCTTATTCCTGCAACTACCGAAGATACATCTATGGTAAGGACGGAGTCCTTTATCGCTGCCTTTATGCTCGGCATGAAGGAATACTTCGGTAATGTAGATCACTTGCGTGTAGCGATAAGCGAAGTACCTATACCTGATGCTGATTTCCGAAAGCAGTATCTTGTGATCTACGACTCTGTACCCGGTGGTACTGGTTACTTGAAGCAGCTCATGAACAATGAAGACTCGCTTACCACTATATTTGAAAAGGCACTGACTAAACTTGAGAACTGTACTTGCGGTAACGATCCGCAAAAGGACGGTTGCTATCATTGTCTGTTTGCATACAGACAGAGCAATCAGATGGGTTCAATCTCAAGAAAAACTGCTATGTCTATGCTTAAAAGCATACTGTCAGGCAAGAATAATGTTGAGAAGATACCTAAGCTGGGCAACATTTCAGTTAATGCACTATTCGACAGCGAACTTGAAAGAAGATTTATCGAAGCTTTCAGCCAACGGAGCAGTGATACAAGAAAAATCGAGGTCAACAAAGACGTTGTAAACGACAAAGCCGGTTATATTCTGAAAATAGGCTCTGTTACATGGGAGATTGAACCACAGGTATATATCAGCGGAGCGGAAGGTATCTGCGTAGATTCAAAACCTGATTTTATAATAAGACCAATAAGCAAGGAGATTGACCGACGTCCTGTAGCCGTTTTTACTGATGGTTTTACTT
>JBJFFR010000093.1:0-2557 GCA_051891935.1 Oscillospiraceae bacterium | reverse complement strand
TTAATGTCATTATATCACTTTTTCACATTAAAGGCAACTAAGATTGGAAAGAACCATAAAACCTTTTAAGCACGTCCATATCAGAAACAGGATTCATCATTCCTCCGCTCACATCAAATAAAAGTCCCTGTATCGGTAAAAGTATATCGTTCGCAAAGAAATGACATTCCGCACAATCAAAATCTATGACAGCTATATCTTTATCAGATGCAATAATATTCATCTGATGGTTGTCATTATGGATAAAACCATAGCAGTCTCTGTCAATAGGAAGTTCCCCAAGCCTTTTTCTCATATCAAGCCACTTATCCTTAATAAGGTTATTCGGGGAAATTCTGATAAGCGAATCAATTTCGGCTTCAAATCCAAAACGCTTATCGGATTCACAGGAGTTTTTCCAAATGGGATAAGCCTTTGCCGCCTTATGCGACTTACCTGTAAGCTTTCCCCAGTCATAAACAAGCTTCACATTATTCTGAAGTTCATTTACATCGGGATTGTGTCCGTTTATATATTCCGTTAAAATGGCTATAAACAAAGTATCCCCGTCTTTTGCCGATTCATAAATATTTCCGGTTTCGTTTTTTAGCGGTCTGCTGATATGTATCCCACAGCCTCCAAGATAATTAGCAAAGTTGTGAATGCTTTTTGCTCGCATTTCGTCGGGCACCTGCGAAATTTTGAATACCAGCTTCTTACCGGCTTTATTTACAGAAAAAACGATACCATCACTGTCTTCTCTGCCGCCTGCAAGAAAAACGAGTTCTGCAGGGTCAAGTCCGAACTTTTTCGCTAAATCGTTTCTGATACTTTCTTTTAATGGTTTCATACTTTCATACCTCTGATTTGGCAGGCTTTGCCTGCACCCGGTTCACGCCGAAGATTTGTTCGGGCGGCGAAAAATATTCCGCACAACAGGCAAGATAGACAGCGTGATAAATTAGCAATTTGGCGCTCAGTTATCATATTTCAGCTTTGTTTTAGAATTACTCCCATAACTGAAAGCGTTTCCTTTGTCTTTTCAAAACGCAGTGGGTTTGCAACACCAATGCAATCGAGATCAACCGAAACGACATACCCTTTTTTAATTGCCCCTTTTGCACTTGCACTGATACATGAATTACCATCAATACCAATTATCTCAACATCTGAGATATTTTTCGATTTTAAAAATGCAAGCAGTTCTTCAGATGAAAATAAATCAGCTTGCTCTTTGCAAAATACGTTGTCTGTCTTAACTAAAAGACCACAAGCAAAATGATGTAGTATAATAATACTTGACAACTTTAATCCACTAAATTTATAATGGAAACAATAGAAAACCGCAAGAAGTTGTCAGAATATGGATAAGCAAAGAACATACAAAACTGAATACAAATTTCAAAAATTTTGGAGAAAAAGTTGTCAAGTAATATTGACAATTTCAAAATTATTAGTATAAGAATGCTTATCGGATTGTGCGTGAATAAGTAAAGGCATAAATAGAAATTCTCACAGATAGGAAGAGTGACTGAACAAAAATTGTGATATTAGGATATGCAGAGAGATAGCAAGGCGAAATTTCCGATTTGAGCAAAAAGGAGCGAATACCAAATGAGGCACTCACTTCTTAGACAGTTTTGAAATTACATATTATTTGTTGTTTTTCTCCGAAAAACAACAGGGGTAATAACCTTGTGGACAGGCGTTTCAAGAGGTGTCGGTTTCCGCTTTTTTCTTTCATTAATTTGCATCATTAGTAGTTCCATTGTTTCATTTGCCATTGCATCTATCTGCTGACCTACTGTGCTTATGGGGACAACAGCTTCTCTTGAAATAGAAGAATTGTCAAAGCCGACTATCTTGTAATCCTCGGGCATTTTGCCGTATTTTCTGATAATAGCATTAAGCAGAATATTTGCGTGTGTGTCGTTTGACATAAAAATACCCTTGCATTTTCCGTTGTACTTTTTCTCAATATTTTCAAGCAGACCTTCAATAACAGCGGATGTCTCGGAGTAGCTGTTTCCCATATCCGTCAGAATAAGCTCGTGTGGGATATTTCGTTCCTTGCATATATCGCAGAAGCCCGTTATTCTGCCGTATGATGGAGTGTCCTTTGAAACGTCCGAATTTATATGGATCAGCACATCACAGCCGCTTTTTACAAGCAGATCTGCTGCCTGCATACCGCCCATATAGTTGTCTGTATTTACGCTGCAAACGTATTTGTCCTCACGTTCAACAGTAACGATCGGCACATTATAGGACGCAAGCTCCTCCGAGGGAATGGTGTGGCTGAGAATTATCATTCCCTCAATTTTGTAGGCGAGCAGCTCTGATATATATTTTCGCTCGGTGTCCTTGTTTTCGTTGCCTGCAAAAACAAGAAACTTATAGCCGTATTTATCGTATGTGGAAAGTATTTTATCCAATATTTCCGAATAATAATGCAGAAAAAGATTAGGTACAATTATGCCGATAAACTCTGTCTTTCCGTTTGCAAGGATACGGGCAACCTTATTTTCCTTGTAATCGAGGGCAACAAGAGCATCGGCTATCTTCTGCTGATTTTCAA
>JBJFFR010000092.1:0-14202 GCA_051891935.1 Oscillospiraceae bacterium | reverse complement strand
TGATAGTTGCGGCTGTGATGATAATGCTGTTTCCGAGGGAGTGCCAGAAGTCGGTCACCCTCATTGCTTCGGCAAAATTGTCAAGGCTAAAACTCTTGGGAAGACTTAACGCACCGTAAATGTCGTTTGTCATTTCCGAGGGAGCTTTGAATGCGATAACGATGGTCATATACAAAGGGAATAATATCGTAACGCAGCCGAGAATAAGCAGTATTGTCAGCACTATATTAGATCTGCTGTCCTTGTCATTTTTTATTTCATCAGCCGTTTTTACACGGACTTTGATAGGCTCGGGAACAAAATTCTTTGTAGATGTACTCATAACTGCTCCTCCTTTTTATTGGTAACTACCATCTGAATAATGGAGATTGTAACTATAACAACGAAGAATACAACTGCGTTTGCGCTCTGGAAGCCAAACTGTCCGCCGTCCATACCATTTTTGTAGATAAGGTAGGAAATGGACTCGGTGCTCTGCGCAGGGCCGCCCTTTGTAAGAGCCATGATCTGGTCGAATACCATAAGCATATTCTTTGTGCTTAAAATAAGGTTTGTGGATACGAATGGCATAAGCATCGGCAGCGTAAGATCCTTGAAGGTCTGCCATTTGCTTGCGCCGTCTATCATTCCGGCTTCGTAAATATCTGCAGGTATGGTCTGCAAGCCTGAAATGTAGATGATAGTGTTCATTGCAACAGCCTGCCATACGCCGACGATAAGAACGCCTATCCAAGCATATTTTTCGCTGGCAAGTATGCTGTTTTCGAGGAAACCGAGGTGGAGAGCCGAACCTATTGCAGGGATTATATAAGTAAAGATAAAGCTGAAAATATAGCCTATGATAAGTCCGCCGAGGATATTCGGCAGGAAATATACACCTCTGAGAAGCGTCTTGCATTTTATCTTGCTGTTAAGTCCAAGCGCAAGCAGCAGGCTCAGAAGATTTACAAGAATTGTACCTGCAATGGCATACTTGAATGTGAAAAGATATGAGTTGCCAACTCTTGCGTCGGAAAAAAGATCGATGTAGTTTCTCAGTCCCACAAATTCATAGCTGCCGTAGCCTCTGTAATTCGTGAAGCTGTACATTGCGCCCGTTATCAGCGGAATTGTATTGAATGCAACAAATAAGATAAGCGCAGGAATCACCATAAGGATATAGGTTTTCTGCCTATCGGTCATTTTCTTGGCTTTTTTCATTTCTGTCCCTCCTCATATTTTTTTACCTTTGCGATAAGATCTCTGTTGTATCTTACCCATTCATTGTCAAAGCGGTCGAGGAATGTTTCTGCGGAATTTGCGCTGCTGTCCATAAGATAGGTCTGGATAAGTGCGTCAACGCTCATTTCACTCGGGTAGTGATGATCGTGATAGTCGGACATTCTGTTATCCTTGATGTACTGCTCCATTCCGTTCAGGAAAGAGGGGAGAGCAAATTCGCCTTCCTTGCAGGGAATTCCGCCCTGATCGTCAAGATAGATCTGAACGGTTTCGTCCTCAAACATGAAGCGAAGCACTTCATAAGCAGCTTCTTTATTCTTGGATTCCTTCATCACGGAGAACTGGAGGTCAATGCCCGAGTTAAGCACATTATCCGCTTCGTTTTCGTTCGCAGGGAACGGGAAAGAGTCAATGTTCATATCGGGATTAACGGAGAGTATTTGCGGAACGGCATAGCTTCCTATCGGATACATTGCCGATTCGCCTCTTGCGAAGGCGGTGCAGGCATCGTTGTAGCTGTATGCGTAAGGGTTAGGTTCGGCGTAATCGAGCAGCACCTTTATCTTTTCCGTGACCTCTGCATATTCAGCCTTGAAGGTCGTATTTCCCGAGTTTACTCTGCTGCAAACATCGGCAGGAGCAAGTCCTACTGCAAGAGCGTTCCACGGTGCAAGACAGGTCCAGGTGTCCTTGTAACCGAAGTAAAGAGGGTTTGTTCCGGTTGCCTTTATAGTATCGCAAAGGGAAAGGAATTCGTCCCATGTTTCGGGTATCTTCCAGCCGTTTGCGTCGAACATATCCTTGTTGTAAAGAATACCTGCTGCATTTGCTGCATAAGGAAGTGCATAAACGCCCTCCTGCGGAATAAACTCCAAGTCTTTGTCGATCTGCAGGTAAGCAGGCTTGATTGCGTTCACAACATCAAGGTCGGAAATATCTGCAAAAAGCTCTGCGTCAAGGAAATTGGAGTAGTTTATATCGCCGCCTATTCCCACAATATCGGGGTAATCCTCTCTGATGAGCCTTGTTTTCAATACCGTCATAGCCTCGTTGGGCGATTCGATATCAAGGTGAATGTCATCATGTGTTGCGTTAAATCTTTCTTCGATCTTCTCAAACGCCTTTACTGCTTCGGGCTTGTACTGGAGCATGGTGATATGTATTTTTCCATCAGAGCTTTCCCCTGCCGCACAGCCCTGCAAAAGAAGCGTTGACGAGAACGCCGCAAGAATTAACAGCGATTTTACTGTTTTTGCTTTATTCATATGTAATTCCTCCTTTTATGTCATATAATGCCGTTTTTTATCTTCTGATACAAGTATAGCATACCATAATGCGTTCTGTAAATTGCAGAAATCCACACAATTTATCTCATTTTGCCGCTTTTTAATTATATATGTGAACTATATTGCATTTTGGTATATCTTGTGATATAATAATAAAAATACTTCACATATCAAAAGAAATATGTAAATGTTTACAAGGAGAAAATGGTATGGATGACCTGTTGTTTTCGGTATTTCCCAGCGAAAATTTTGTAGACCTGAGCCTTTTTCAATGTGGGCGTGAGAAATGCTCTTCCGCTCATTCATTCGGTCCTGCGGCAAGAAATCACTATCTTTTTCATTATGTTATATCGGGAACCGGACGGCTGTTTGCATATGACAAAAACGGTGAAACGAAGGAATACTCCATAAAAAGTATGCAGGGATTTATGATATTCCCCGACCAGATCACTACCTATATTGCTGACAAGGATATGCCGTGGGAATATGTTTGGATAGAGTTTGACGGACTGCGTGCAAAGGCTGTTGTCGAAGCGGCAGGGTTCTCTTTAGATCAGCCTGTTTACAAAGCCCGGTCAAAGGAGCTGAGAGAGGAAATGATGAAGGAGATGAACTATATTGCCGAAAACGGCAGCTCATCTCCCTTTCATCTTATCGGACATCTCTATTTGTTTTTGGATTATCTTACACGCTCAACCGAGGGCATTAAGGTGCATCACAGCAGCAAGCTTCGTGACTTTTACATTCACGAGGCATTGGAGTTTATCGAGCATAATTTTCAGAACGATATTTCCGTTGAGGATATTGCCGATGTATGCGGATTAAACAGAAGCTATTTCGGAAAGATATTCAAAGAAGCGCTTGGAAAAACTCCGCAGGAATTTCTGCTGAGCTACCGTATGGTAAAAGCAACCGAGCTTTTAAAGCTGACCAAACTTTCCGTTGGAGATATAAGCTCGGCCGTTGGTTATGACAATCAGCTGCATTTTTCACGCGCATTTAAAGGAATATACGGTATTTCACCAAAAAAGTGGCGAACAGAACAGATGCTTAATGAATAGTTTCTTATCATCGTTGATTTATCACATTACCATTTTGTGTGGTACTAGTCTTCATTAATCTGTCGCATATCGTCGAATACTTAATCTTGACAAACAATATTTAGTATGATATAATTTACTAAATCATAATTAACTAAAAAGGTGAGTATAATGTTTATAGGCAGAGAAAAGGAACTTGATAAGCTTAACAAGCTGTACAGCACAGGCAAATTCCAGATGCCTGTTGTATATGGCAGGCGGCGTGTGGGAAAAACTGCGCTGCTCAATGAATTTGTCAAGGATAAAGACGCCATCTTTTTTACAGCTATCGAAAGCAGCAAGCAGCAGAACATTGAAAACCTCAGCCGCTGCATTTTCGAGTATGAGCATCATTGTGTGGATACAACCTTTCCCGTGTACAACAGCTTTCAGGAGGCTCTGGAGTACGTTTTCAAGCTTGCGGAAGAAAAGCAGGTTGTGTTCATTATTGATGAATATCCTTATGCCGCAAAGTCAGACAAATCCCTTTCATCAGTCATACAATCCCTTATTGATAAAAACAAGGACAAGTCCAAGCTGTTTATGATACTGTGCGGCTCGTCAATGTCATTTATGGAGGAACAGGTTCTCGGCTATGAAAGCCCTCTTTACGGACGCAGAACGGCTCAGTTTAAGATATTCCCGTTTGATTTTGAGGAATCCTGTAAAATATTCAGCAGCTTTACTAAAACAGAGTTAGCTTGCATTTACGGCATCGTGGGCGGTACTCCACAGTATCTTTTACAGATCGACGACGGTGTATCTCTCAAGGATAATATTCTCAATAAAATTCTTGATACCTCGGCATATCTGTTTGAAGAACCCGGAAATCTGCTTAAGCAAGAGGTGCGTGAGGCTGCGTTGTATAATGCAGTAATTACGGCAATTGCAAATGGCAGCACCAAGGTTTCCGAAATTGCAACAAAGGTTGGAGAGGAAACAAGCGCTTGTACAGCTTGTTTGAAGAAGCTGATGTCATTGGGTATAATAAAGCGTGAAACGCCTTTCGGAGAAAAAGAGGGACGTAAGAGCCTTTATATTATTGATGACAGCCTATTCCGATTCTGGTACAGATTTATCCCGTCAAATATTTCGGCTTTGCAGAACGATATGAGTGATGTAGTTTATACGAAAATTGAAAAAGATCTGAACCAATATATGGGACAGACCTTTGAAGAGATATGCAGGCAGTATTTATGGCGTGAAAACCGCAGAGGGAACACTCCCATTACATTTACCGAGCTTGACAGATGGTGGGGTACCGATCCTACAACGCACACGCAGGAGGAGATAGATATAGTTGCCTCAGACGGTGTGGATATGATATTTGCCGAGTGCAAATGGAAAAATGAGCTTACGGACAAGGATGTGCTGGAGAAGCTTATGTCAAGGAGCGATCTTCTTAAATGCAATAACAAGTATCTGTATTTATTCTCAAAATCGGGATTTACGGATAAGTGCGCTGCTTTGGCGGATTCGCTTGGGAATGTTACGCTGGTTAAGTTTGAGGATATGTTTTCTTGAACAGACGTGTGCTCAAACCTTAATATCGGCAGTAGAACCGATAAATTAGAATTTTGTGTCGTACATGAGAATACTACAATACCATTTTATTCAAAGACAATATAAAACTGTTCTTAACAGTTCAGTCTGTCAATATCAATCTACTGATTAAAAGTGCATTGCTCACGCCAGGATCAAATATTCCCCAATCCTTGCCACTCGCCAAAAACAAACAAAATTAGTGTTTATAAATGTTTGACATACCCATTATTTGTGGTATAATAAATATGAAAGGCAGGCGTTTGCAGTATGATAGATATAACGGATCTTAATAAATATCAGGAAAACAACCGAATAGAAGCCAAAAAGGCTGCAGGCGGCTTGCCTAACAGCGTTTGGGAGACTTATTCAGCTTTTGCCAACACTCAGGGCGGTATCATACTGTTGGGAGTGATTGAAAGAGAGGATAAATCACTTGATATTTTGGGCGTAAACGAGCCCGAGAAAATGATAAAAGAGTTCTGGGATATTATTAACAACAAGAACAAGACAAGGGTTAGTTGTAATAAAGAAGCAGAATCAGATTCAAATATCAAATCCCGGAGGATTCCGTATAGACATTGAAACAGCAAAAAGCGGTGGCGTTTCCGACCCAAGAAATACTACCTTGATGAAAATGTTCAATCTTATAGATATTGGTGAACGTGCAGGAAGCGGCATTCCTAATATTTATGATGTTTGGAACAAGCAGAAATGGAATACGCCTGTTTTAACGGAAGCGTTTGAACCTGAAAGAATTAATTTGGTGTTACCTGTTAACAACATTGGAAAAGCGACGATAAAAGCCGACGATAAAGCACCGACGATAAACACCGACGATAAAACACCGACGATAAATGAAATAAGAAAAGCAGAACAGAAGTCAATGATAATTGAATTTATACGTGAGTATGGTTCAGCCAAGAGCAAAGAGCTTTGCGAACTGCTTGGAGTTAAGTCAACAAGGGTCAAAGAGCTGATATATGAGCTTATAGATGAAGATGTTATTGTTGCAAACGGCGGTAATAGGAACAGAACGTATTCACTAAAAAAATGATAGGCAGTTTTATAAAGAACAGCTGACCTCAAAAAATCAGGTATTCCAAGATAAAAAGCACATCATAATAACGGACAAAAATCACTTTTTGCCAACTTGATGTAAATGGCTATTCTACGTCGTTTGAGTCGCATTACTAAGAATGATAAAAATGGTATGATAAAATTCAAGTCCGGTCAGCGGCACCAAATTTTACTTTGTAAAATTCCGTAAACGTCGTAATATGGACGTTTACGGAGTTGTTTTTTATACAAAAATGCTTTTGGTCTTTGGAATTGAGGTGAGGATGATTGAGATAATGGCCGGAAAATCAAGAATAGTTTATTAATGATAAATGATACATAAAAATAGAACAACATCGTATTGAGAGTTCCCGATACGATGTTGTTATGATTGCTATTTGCTTGCTTTATTGCTTGTCCATTTGCATTTGTTCTTAAAGAATGTAAAAATTCTTGTTGCCAAATGTCGTATCATGCTGTATAATATAGTTAATACACAACAGAAGGGCGTGAACGGATTGAGCAAGGGCAAAATAGTATTCATCGACACAGAGGTAAGCACGAATACAAACAAGGTATCCGACTTCGGCGTAGTTAATGCAGATAACTCACAGCTTCATACAAGCTCGGAAAACGAATTTGCAGAGTTTATCTCGGGATATGATTTTATCTGCGGTCATAATATCCTTGCACACGATCTTAACTATATCGAAAATGCCGTTAACAGTTCGGGTATTCGCTATGCTGTTGATACCCTCTACCTTTCTCCCCTGCTGTTCCCAAGCAGACCATACCATGCACTTTTAAAGGATGACAAGCTTCAAACGGACGAACTGAACAACCCTCTTAACGATTCCATAAAGGCCAAAGAGCTTTTTTATGACGAGGTAAACGCCTTTGAAGCGCTTGACGAGCGCCTTAAAAGTATATACTGCTCGCTTTTGTATGAGCAGAAAGAGTTCTACGGATTTTTTATGTATATCGGACGTACTCCAAGCGGTGACCTTACGTCACTTGTTGCAGAGGAGTTTGACGGCAGGATATGCAAAAACTGCGATATATCAGCACTTATAAGAAATAACCCCATAGAGCTTGCATACTGCCTTGCCCTTATTTCTGCGGAGGATAAATATTCGATAATACCTCATTGGGTGCATAAAAATTATCCTGCAGTTGAAAATGTAATGCGGCTTTTATGCAGTACGCCCTGCGGAAATTGTGAATACTGCCGCCGTGAGCTGGACGTTAACGCAAAGCTGAAAAGCATTTTCGGCTATGACAGTTTCCGCAAATACAACGATGAACCCTTGCAGGAAAATGCAGTCAAAGCGGCTGTGGATAACCGTTCCCTTTTAGCAATTTTCCCGACAGGCGGTGGAAAATCCATAACCTTTCAGCTGCCTGCCCTCATTTCGGGAGAGGTTTCAAGAGCGCTTACGGTCGTAATTTCACCCCTGCAGTCGCTAATGAAAGATCAGGTGGATAACCTTGAAAAGCGTGGCATCGTTGACGCTGTTACGATAAACGGCTTGTTAAGTCCCATTGAGAGAGCCGAAGCTATTGAACGAGTGGAAAGCGGACTTGCTTCGATACTCTACATATCCCCCGAAATGCTTCGTTCACGGACTATCGAGCGGCTTTTTATGTCAAGAAATATTGCCCGTTTCGTCATTGACGAGGCGCATTGTTTCTCTGCGTGGGGACAGGATTTTCGTGTGGACTATCTTTATATCGGTGATTTTATCCGTGAACTGCAGGAGAAAAAACGGCTTGACTACAAAATCCCCGTGTCCTGCTTTACCGCAACCGCAAAACAGAAAGTAATCAGCGATATTCGGGATTATTTCAAGCAGAAGCTTGATATTGACCTTGAACTTTATGCGACCTCTGCGGCTCGAACGAACCTGCATTATGCGGTACTGTACAAGGAAACGGATGATGAAAAATACGCCGCAATGCGAAGCCTTATCGAGCAGAAAAACTGTCCAACCATTGTTTATGTATCAAGGACAAAGCGTACAAGAGAGCTTGCGGAAAAGCTGTGCGGTGACGGATTCAAGGCTCGTCCGTTCAACGGAAAAATGGACAGCACCGAAAAGCAGGAAAATCAGGAAGCGTTCATCAATGACGAGGTGCAGATAATCGTTGCGACCTCGGCGTTCGGAATGGGCGTTGACAAGTCAAATGTAAGGCTTGTTATTCATTATGATATTTCCGATTCACTTGAAAACTACGTCCAAGAGGCAGGCAGAGCAGGTCGTGACCAATCGCTTAACGCAGAGTGCTATGTGCTTTTCAATGACGGCGACCTTGACAAGCATTTTATCCTGCTTAATCAGACGAAGCTCAGCATCAGCGAGATACAGCAGGTCTGGAAAGCTATAAAAGACCTGACAAAGTTCAGACCGAGGGTGTGCCGTTCTGCCCTTGAAATTGCTCGTCAGGCAGGCTGGGACGATACCGTTTCCGATATTGAAACAAGAGTAAAAAAAGCTGTGCAGGCTCTTGAAAACGCAGGGTATGTAAAGCGCGGAAAAAATATGCCGCAGGTGTTTGCAACAAGCATACTTGTTCCGAATATGGCGGACGCAAGCGCAGTTATTGAAAGCTCATACCGCTTTTCCGAAAACGAGAAAAATCTTGCACGAAGAATAATGAGTATGCTCATTTCAAGCAGAAGCATAGCAAAGGCAGGAAACGATGAAGCAGAATCAAGAGTGGACTATATTTCCGACAGGCTCGGCGCAGAAAAATCCGAGGTCATACGAACGCTTGAACTTCTGCGGCAGGATGGTTTGCTTGCCGATTCCAAGGATCTGACAGCATATATCCGCCGTGCCGATACGAAAAACAAATCCCTTGCCGTGCTTAATAAATATATTGCGCTGGAAAGCTTTATGCTGGATAATCTATGTCCCGAGGGCGAGTGCGTAAACCTTAAAGAGCTTAACGAAAAGGCTCTTGCGGCAGGCATAAAATCTTCCACCGTAAATGGGATAAAAACAGTTTTTTACTACTGGACGATAAAAAATTACATACAAAAAACTCTTGACGCAGCTTCGGGAAAGATAAGTTTTGTTCCCGAGATAAGCTTTGAAAAGCTGAAAAACAAGCGTCAGAACTGCACCGATATCGCAAAATTTATCGTAAGCTTTTTATACGACCGTGCGCTTGAAAACAAATCGGACAAAGACGAGATACTTGTGCTGTTTTCCATTATGGAGCTGAAAAATGCTTACGAAAGCAGCCGTCTTGCAGATATATCCGCAGAGGATATTGAGGACGCACTTTTGTATCTTTCAAAAATAGATTCAATGCGGCTTGAGGGCGGATTTTTGGTGCTTTACAGCGGCATGGAGATAACCCGACTGGAGCTTGACAACAAGATAAAATACAAAAAAGAAGACTACAAACAGCTCAACGAATTTTATCGGCAGAAGATACAGCAGATACACATTGTCGGCGAATATGCAAACATGATGGTGCGTGATTATGATGCGGCGCAGCAGTTTGTCAGCGATTATTTTCAGCTTGACTACAAGCAGTTTCTGAACAAATACTTTGCAGGCGAACGTGCCGATGAAATTGAGCGCAACATCACTCCCGAAAAATACAACAAGCTTTTCAACGAGCTTTCCGCAGCGCAAAATAACATCATAAACGACAATTCTTCGCCATATATCGTTGTTACCGCAGGTCCCGGCAGCGGCAAAACAAGATTGCTTGTACACAAGCTTGCGTCGCTGTTGCTTTTGGAGGACGTTAAGCATGAACAGCTGCTTATGGTGACATTCTCCCGTGCGGCGGCAACGGAATTCAAGCAGAGATTGTATGCTCTTATCGGCAATGCCGCAAGCTATGTGGAGATAAAGACGTTCCATTCCTACTGTTTTGACCTTCTCGGCAAGGTGGGCAGCCTTAAAGAGTCGGAAAACGTAGTAAAAAACGCCGCCGAGATGATAAAGAACGGCGACGTTGAGCTTGGCAGAATAACAAAAACGGTAGTCGTTATTGACGAAGCGCAGGATATGGATGAAAACGAGTTTGCACTCATCGAAGCGCTTATGGACAGGAACGAGGAGATGCGTGTTATTGCCGTTGGTGACGACGACCAGAACATTTATCAGTTCCGAGGGGCAAATTCAAAGTATCTGCGTTCGTTTATAACCGAGCGTGGTGCGGTAAAATATGAACTGCTTGAAAATTACCGAAGCTGTCCGTGTATCGTTGAGCTTGCAAATCTTTTCGCGGAAACGATAACCGAGCGAATGAAGATAAATCCGATCGTCCCCGTTAGGACGGATAAGGGCAATGTGAAGCTGATAAAACACACCTCGAAAAATCTTGAAGAAGCAGTTGCAAATGATATAATTTTATCGTCATACAGCGGAACAATCTGTGTGCTGACAAGCAGAAACGATGAAGCGCTCAGGGTAATGGGAGTGCTTTTGCAGAAAAATGTCCGTGCAAAGCTTATTCAGTCCTTGGAGAGTTTTGATTTGTATAATCTTGCGGAGCTGCGCTTTTTCACCAAGACGATCGAAAGTGAGCGTGTTTCTCCCGTTATTTCCGACGAGCTTTGGAACAAGGCTAAGGACAGTCTGAAAGAACGCTACAAAGACAGCGAATGTCTGCCGCTATGCCTTAATATGCTTGAAGATTTCGAGCTTTCCAACAAGAAAAAATACAAGACCGACTTTGATATGTTCCTGCATGAATCGAACCTTGAAGATTTCTACCGTGAGGAGCAGGACGTTGTAATGGTATCCACCATACACAAATCAAAGGGCAGAGAGTTTGACAGCGTTTTTATGCTGCTTGACAACGCAAAAGCCGACACGGACGAGGAACGCCGCAAGCTTTATGTCGGCATTACAAGGGCGAAAACCAATCTGCATATTCATTATAACAATGATTTTTTCGATGATTTTGAACCGAACGGCGCAGAAAAACTATCCGATACAAGGAACTACGCTCCGCCCGAAGAAATTATCGTTCAGCTTACCCACAAGGATATGTTCCTTGATTTTTTCAAGGATAAAAAACGGTTTATTCTCAGCTTAAAAAGCGGTGACGAGCTTATTATCCGAGGAAATGAGCTTTACCGTGAACAGAACGGAAAATTCTATCCTGCGGCGTTTTTTTCGAAGAAATTCCGTGATGATATTGCAAAGCTTGCAAGTCAGGGTTATTATCCGAAAAAAGCCAAGATCCGTTTTATCGTTGCATGGGAAGGCGAAAATGATGAAACGGAAACGGCTATAATTCTGCCGGAGATTTACTTTGGGAAAAGATAAGTATGGATTTTATGTTGTGGAAAAACTGTTTCAGTCTAATTGCAACGCAGTTGAAGAGATTACTATGTTTATTGAGGATGAGGAGAATTTAAGCGAGGTCTTTATTGCTCTTTCAAGGCTTTCACCCATTGCATTCACTCCCATCAAATGCTGCGTTTATTTATTCCTATATGAAGCAAGAATAGCGTCCGTTATTTCAGATAACTCCATTTCTCCTTCAATGTATTTGGAGAAATACTCCATGCCTTGTTTTGTTGGCGGAAGAGCATCTAACGTCGATAGCGCAATACCGTCTTTGACAATTTTTTCCCGTTATTCCCTTGTTGTATCTTTTATAAGAACACTCATTTTTTCGCCCCCTTCAAACATTTTGATCGTTGGTGATAGTTCCCAGTAAGTACCCGTCCGTGCATTACGGTCACGGCAATGATTGGTCATTGTCCCCGAAGCGCCCGGCTTGGCTTCGGTCAAGTTTTTTGCTTAAAACTATTCAATTTTCAAGGTTCTGTATATATTATAGTAAGAATTTCCACACTACCGTAAAATTTATGGAAATACGCAAGAAGCCGATATATCAGCTTGGTTTCGCTGATATATCGGTTGTTTTTATTTTTTATTTGGAGAAAAAGCAGGCAGGTCTGACTGCGTATTTTTCGCCCTCGTTATACACCGCAACACCTTGTATCGCACAGCACAGTACAGAAAGCACTCACAAAGCTCACGAAGCTCGGATGATCTTTTCAGATCAAACAAAGTATATTCTCTGCCGTATTTCTGCGGGCCGTCCAAAAGCTCGTTTATGAACTGCGCAAGCTTTCTTTCGGAAATTCTGCCCGATCTGTCGGTTATATACGGATAAAAGCTGCTGCTCCTGCCCGATATGCGGTTTTTCATTTCGTCAAGCTGTTTTTCAAGCATACGTTTTCTCGCTTTATATAGCTGTACGCCATTGGTTTTTACCTCGTCCGACAATGCTTTCACGCCCTTTAAAAAATTGGCGAAAAGCAAGTTTTTCACGTATGCTTTTCGCCGATCGGTTTTATTTTTTCTTCTTGCGAAGGTCGCAGGTAAGATAAGGTCTGTCGCCCTTTACATATTTAAATGCTGTGCCAAGCTTTTCAGCCATCTTTTTGGATTTGACCTGCTCCGCGGTACAGAAAACAGCATCACGCTTTACGGGAACGACCGATGTACTCATGTCATCTGCCAACGCTTTGATCTTTTTGGTTGACCAATAGTAGCAGTTTATAATTGAGCAATTATATGCGCCTGCGCATACACCGCCAAGATATACCGTTCCGTAATTGCCATAACCCTTTTCATACTTCCATCCGTTCAAAGAAAGACAGTTCATTACCGAGCCGTTATTTCCCCAGCCGACAATTCCTCCGTTGTACGCTTCAACACCCGACATAGTATAAATCAGTCCTGCACTTATGCAGTTTGCAACGCAGCTGTCTTTTATAAGACCGCCCTTTCCGTCCGTGAAAATGTACGGGTTTGCGAAAACACCGCCTGCTGCCATAAAAACTCCAAGTGCAGCCGATGAAACATTCTCGGTATGCATCGAGCCAACTATACCGCCTGCGTATGCCGTTCTCCAGCCGCTTGCAGCATCCTTCTGACCTATACAGCGGACTTCTCCCGTGTTTTCACATTTGTTAATGATCGAACCTTCCGCAATGCCTGCAATGCTGCCTGCGTATGCGCCATCATTTTTACCGTTGTCGTAGCCGATAATTACGCTTTCCTTAATGATAACGTTGGAAACGGCTGCGCAGTAAAGATAGCCGAATAAGCCTGCAACCTCGGGATTATTTACATAAAGTCCGCTTATTGTGTGACCGTTTCCGTTGAAAACACCTGCAAAAGGATAGTAGCCGCCGACAGGATTTCCCGATTTTCCGATCGGAGTAAACTCGTTTTTCGGCGGAGTTTTGTACCAATCTTTCCAGTTCTTCGTGTTGTTCATCTTAAGATCGGCTTTAAGGTTGATTACAACGCCTTCCATTGATTTGCCGCTGTTTACAAGCTTTGCAAGACCTGCAAGCTGTCCCGGCGAGCTTATGTTGTATTCTTTCTTATCGCCCGTGTACCATGAGGTGCTTACCTTGCCGTTCCAAACCTTTGTCTTGGATTCTGCAGCGTTTGCAGGTATAATGAGTGTCATTACAGCCATTGCAAGCGCAAGAACCAGTGATGTTAATCTTTTCATTGTTTATATCCCCTTTTATTTTGCTTATTACTAAAATAATTATAATATATTCTTTTATAAAATGCAATAGTTTTTAAATTCTTTACAAACCTCTAAACAAGATTAATATGTATAGATTTCCTCAAAATTGGTGTAATTTTACTTCTGGCCTTTATATGTAACTGTAAGGGCATCACAGTCGTCGAAAGCGGCGCGCATAATTGCACTAATATTATCGGGAATTGTTAATTCTCTTAAACTTTTACAAGCAATAAATGCCCCAACATCAATAAATTCAATATTATCTGGTATATTGATTTTCTTTAGAGGTTCCCTTTAGCTTTCTACATTCCTGAAAAGCACTACTTCCAATACTTTTAACGGTTTCGGGTATTGTTATTTCTTCAAGACTATCGCAATCGTAAAATGCACAGTTGCCAATAGATGTTAATCCTTCGGGCAAAACAACTTTTTTATACTAATATCAAATCGTTCTATAGACAAAGCCGACAGATAGAATAATC
>JBJFFR010000091.1:0-14343 GCA_051891935.1 Oscillospiraceae bacterium | reverse complement strand
GGATTATGTGAAGATTTTTTGTCTACAGTTTAATTGGTTTTTAGTATTAGAGTGCACCTCTCCCCCTTATTGGTTCTCACTTTGCAGAGAGCTCCACGAAACAAGGCGGTTAATAATTTTTGGGGGAGAATATAGATACTGCATTACCGTTTGTAACCTACGGGTTGTTCCGTTGGTGTGAAAACACATTCGCATACGCTCATTGTTTTCACGTTCATATTGAATAGCTGTTCATATTTCGTCTGAAAGAAAATATACTCACTTCGTTCGTATATTTTCTTTCAGAGGATAGCTGTTCCGTTAATAAAGAATAGCGCAATTCACGATTTGAGGTTTACAGAGTGATTTCTCACGTTCTGATTTAACTTTCTTTTCGTGAATTGCGCTTTTGATTTGTTAGATATTTCGCTATTGTGGCAGTCTATTCGCCATAGTTTAGGGAGTTTCGCTTCTGCGGAAGCGACCAAGGGCTTTGCCCTCTGGACACCCACCACCTTTGAAAAGGTGGACGAAACTTTTGCTTGGCTTCGCGGTTCATAAAGATGCTTTTTGCTTGTTCAAACACATTTTCTTAAAAAATTTTCCAAAAACCCTTGACAAACACTTTTGTTGGTGTTATAGTATTATTGTACTAATCAGATAATACACTTGACAGGAGGAAACAATATGGCAAAGGTTCTTGAAGTCCGCGAATTATCAAAAAAATATCCAAAAAGAGATGTTTTCGCGGCTGAAAAGGTTTCGTTTGATGTCGAAGAGGGCGAAATATTCGCGCTTATCGGTCCGAACGGCGCAGGAAAGACAACAACTATCAGAATGATATCAACTCTTATCGAGGCAACAGAGGGTGACGCTTTCGTTGCAGGGCACAGCATCGTCAAGGAGGCCGACAAGGTTCGTGAGTGCATTACATATCTCCCCGATGAAGCAGGCGCTTACAAAACTATGACGGGAAGAAAGTACCTCTACTTTATGGCAGGTCTTTTTACCGCCGACAAAATGACCATCGAGCGTTATGTAAGAACTGCGGAGCAGATCTGCGGACTCGGCGATCGTCTTGACGACAAGATCGGCGGCTATTCAAGAGGTATGATAAGAAAGCTGCTGCTTTCGAGAGCTGTAATGACCGAGCCGAAGCTTGCGATAATGGATGAAGCTACTTCCGGTCTTGATGTTATCAACGCGCTTGAGATACGAAACACTATCAAAAAGCTTGCAAAGGAAAAGAACATGGCGTTCCTGCTTTCTTCTCATAATATGCTTGAGATCGAGTATCTCTCCGACCGTGTTGGCATCATAACCAACGGAAAGCTCATGATAACGGGAACGATCCCCGAGCTCAAGGAACGTTATAATGCCGCAAACCTTGAAGAAGTATTTGAAAGGGTGGTGCTTGAACATGAAGTTCGGTAATCTTCTTAAAAAAGAGCTTGGTGAGCTTATCACGAAGCAGGCAATTTTCAGCATGGTATTTGTGCTTGTTCTTTTTGTCTTTATGGGTCAGATAATGGGTCGTTCTATGGAAGAGGGCTTTGACACATCTACCATAAACGTCTGCATTCAGGACGATTCGGATTTCACAAAAAACGTTATTGAACGTGCAAAAGCAAGCAAAACCACCACGTTTAATGTTGTTGAGCTTCAAAGCGATAACTACTATGATGAGCTTGAAAGACTTGACCTTAAATATGTTGTTATCATTCCCGAAGGCTACGGCGATACTATCGTGAACGAAAAGAAGCCGGGCAAGCTTATTTTTGCAAGCAAGATCGCAATGGGCTTTAGCGGAACAATGTCTTCGTTGTCTTCAAGCGATGCTATAGGCGCTATTGAGGACAGCACAGCCGATGAAGCAATGGAAAGCATTTATGCTCTCACAGACGAGGAGATCGAGCTTATAAAATCCCCGACTAACCTCGTTGAGTTCTCCGCTGCAAACGGCAAGAGCGTTGAGGTTTCCGCAGCTGCAGTATCCTCTGTAGTTATGATGCAGTCGATGATCGCTCCGTTTGCGATATTCTTCCTGCTTCTTCTCGCTTCACAGATGATAATGACAGCAATTTCGACAGAAAAGATCGACAAGACGCTTGAAACGCTTCTTTCGACACCTGTTTCAAGAATGTCGGTTCTCACGGCAAAAATGGTTGCAGCTATCATATCCGCATTGCTTAATGCTGTATTTATGATCATTGGCTTTGGTATTTATATGTTCAGCATTATGGGCGGAGCAATGAGCGGTGCAACAGCAGGTGCGACTGTTGAAGAAATGGCAGGAATGGGAATCAATGTCCCCGATACAGGAGCAATAACAGAAGCACTTTCCACAGCGGATGCGATCGCCCAGCTCGGCTTTACATTAAGCGGCGTTGATATCCTTCTCTTTGGTCTTCAGCTGTTCCTTACACTTGCTATCGGACTTGCGATCTCCCTTATTCTTGGCGCAATGGCAACCGATGTTAAATCCGTGCAGACGCTTACAATGCCGATCATGGTTGCGGTAATGGTTCCGTTCTTCGTAACGATGTTCATGGACTTTACTGCTATGCCTGTTGCAGCAAAGGCTGTAATGTTCCTTATCCCGTTCACACACTGCTATATTGCCTTGACAAATCTTATGTCGGGTGATATGATAATGTATTGGGGAGGACTGGCGTACCAGATCGTGTTCTTCGCAGTATGTATGTACTTTGCGGTAAGAATGTTCACGAGCGATAAGCTTTTCACAATGTCGTTCTCTCCCGAAAACAAGACTGCAAAGAATAATCTTCTGAAAAAATAAAGGATGATGCGCATTGAAACTCAGGCAGGAAAGATACAAACCGAAGAAAAAGCGTAATCCGATGCTGACAGCATTAATGTCGGTAATGATTGTTGTGCTGATAGTAATGTGGCTCAATAAGTCAAGCTTCGGGCTTGGTACGGGCGATATGCTCATAGCCACGGGCGCAGTGCTGCTCGTATTCAGCATAGCACTTTCTAACAGGAAAACAGAAAAGGAGATCGCTGTTTCGGATAAAGAGCTTGAAGAAATGCGTGACAAAATAGGCAAGGACGAATATTCGACATCAGCGATATACTTCGACGAAGAAACAAAATAATCAGCGTATAATAAAGGCGCAATTCACGTTTAAACCGAACAAATCGGTTTTCGTGAATTGCGCTTGTTTTTTGAGTGAACAAAAAACCGCCTTGATTTCTCAAAGCGGTAAAGTAATACAAATTCTGACTTATTTTTGTTTAAGGATCTTTTCTTTTTCGGCTTTAGCGATTTTTTCAAGGCGCGCTATTTCCGCAAGCCTTTCCTCGTGAGTCATATTTCTTATGCTTTCAGGGATAGTAACACGATCATCAATGAAATATTCCTTTTCTGACATAATACTACACCTCCTCAAATTCTATCAAATGATTCTCTTTGAGCTTTTCAAGAGCTCTAAGCTGTGCATCAAATTCATTGCAGCCTTTATCAAGATATACTCCAATGTAAAGGTTATACAGCGATTTGCTGACAGTTTGTTTTGACGAATATTTAAATACCCGTCCATTATGGCAGGCAATGATACCTGCTTCATATTCATTGTTGAAACAAGAATTAAAATCGTCAATACTTGGTGGCATACTGCTCGGATGAGTATGTAAAGTTATAATATTTGCCTTGCCCTTTATAGTATTCCTAATTTTGTCGGTGTATACAATAGCACGCTCGTCAACACTATCAGTTACCGATAAAACAACGTTGCCTGTTTTACTGTCGATCCAGTACATATCCTCAAACTCGGTTCCGCTTCTATGCTTCAAAGCAGATTTTGCACAATCGTACAAAGATTTATTAACAGCCGGATCATCTGTCAGTGCATCAAACTTTCTGCGATATTCGCCGCTGTCAATATATGTTTTGTTGACAAGAGTATCTTTGTTGCGACCTTATACTAAATTCAAATCAACCTATAGACAAATACGACAGCTATAATTACGTCACTCGGCGTCAAGCTCCCTTGAAAGGCGGCAAGCCTGTCTGCGGTCGCTTTTCTTGATTGACGTAATTCTATCTGCCGTCCTTGTCTATAGAACGATTTGAATTTAGTATTAACGCTGATATTCAAGAGCCACATTCTCACTTCCTACTCCTATTATAACATTTCCGCCCGAATTGTCAAGCGGCTTCAATGCTTTTCTCACCGCCAACTTTAAGCATATCGTAACAAAGGGCGATTTTTTGTTAGAGTGAATTTTGCTTTACAAGTGATTTAAAATGTGATATAATTAGGAAAAAGCTGATTAAAGCGCAGCGTTCGTTTCGCCGTTTTGAAAAATGTACGAGTTTAAGCCTTTGAGAACATTTTGAAAAACGGCAGAAACGAATTAATCAGCGTTTCCTTAGTATAAATAGCATGTTCAAAATTATTATAAATCAAAAGGAGCATACATAAAATGCCTGTAAAAGTTGGAATGGTATCTCTCGGCTGCAATAAGAATCAGGTTGATGCGGAGAGAATGCTTTACAAAATAAAAGAAGCAGGATATCAGCTCGTTGCCGACGCAGCTTTATCCGATATCGTTATAGTAAACACCTGCGGCTTCATCGAGAGCGCAAAGCAGGAGGCGATCGAAACTATCCTTGAATTCGGCAAGCTCAAGGAAGAGGGCAGAATAAGGAAGATCATCGTCACAGGCTGCCTTGCCGAAAGATATAAGGAAGAAGTCGGCGAGCTTATCCCCGAAGCTGACGCTGTTGTCGGCATCGGCTGCAACGATAATATCCTTAACGTTATCGACAGAGTTCTTGCCAACGAAAGACCGCTCACATTCGGAAACAAGCTTGATCTTCCGATGACGGGCGGACGCATCCAGACCACTCTCCCCTTCTATTCCTATCTGAAGATCGCAGAGGGCTGCTCGAACTGCTGCACATACTGCGCTATCCCTGCAATAAGAGGAAAGTTCCGCAGCGTTCCTATGGAAACGCTTATCGAAGAAGCAAAAAAGCTTGCCGACAGAGGCGTTAAGGAGCTGAACATCATCGCACAGGATTCCACACGCTACGGCGAGGATCTCTACGGCGAATGCAAACTCCCCGAGCTTCTCACAGAGCTTTGCAAAATTGAAAAACTAAAGTGGATAAGAATTCTTTACTGTTACCCCGAAAGGATCACCGACAAGCTTCTTGACGTTATTGCAAAGGAAGACAAGATCGTGAAGTATATTGATCTTCCGATACAGCATTGCTGCGGAGATATCCTTAAAAAGATGAACCGCCCCGGAAACGAACAGGAGCTTCGTGCGCTTATGGCAAAGATCCGTGAAAGGATCCCGAACGTTACCCTCCGTACAACGCTCATTACAGGCTTCCCCTCCGAAACAGAGGAGCAGTTCAATCAGCTTGCGGATTTCGTCAAGGATATGCGCTTTGACAGGCTCGGCTGCTTTGCATATTCGCAGGAAGAAGGAACAAAGGCTGCCGAGATGCCCGATCAGATTGACGAGGAAACAAAGCAGCGCCGCGCCGATGTTATAATGGAACAGCAGCAGATCATAATGGCGCAGAATAACGAGAAAATGATCGGTAAAACTATCGAGGTTGTCACCGAGGGCTTTGACCGCTACGGCGAATGTTATTTTGGAAGAAGTGCGGCTGACGCACCCGATATCGACGGAAAGATCTTCTTCCGCTCACCCGAAAGGAAGCTCACCTCGGGCAGCTTTGTAAAAGTCAATATCACAGAAACGCTTGATTATGACCTGATTGGAGAGATTGAAAATGAATTTGCCGAATAAGCTCACCCTTTTAAGAGTTATACTTGTACCGTTCTTCGTGTTCTTTCTGCTGACGGATTTTATGCCGTTTTCAAAGCTCGCAGCGCTTGTGATCTTTGTTGCGGCGTCGGTCACGGACGCACTCGACGGACATATCGCAAGAAGCCGCAACCTTGTTACAACGTTCGGAAAGTTCCTTGATCCGCTCGCCGATAAGGTGCTTGTGCTTTCAGCGCTTATATGCTTCTGCAGGCTTGGCATTGTAGGTGCAGTTCCCGTAATAATCATAATGACAAGAGAGTTTATGGTGTCGGGACTTCGGCTTGTCACCGCTAATGAGGGCGTTGTGGTCGCAGCAGGTATCTGGGGAAAGCTAAAGACGGCGTTCACGCTCGTTGCAGAGGTAGTGATACTCTTTACGCTGTGCCTTGATATCGGCTCGGGAACAAATGCGGAAGCTATTGTAAACGTAATAAATCAGACCTTGATTTGGATCGCAACGGCTCTCACGGTTATCTCGGGCGGCGTCTATCTCAAAGGCTACTGGAAGTATATTGATTCGAGCAAGTAACATTTTAATGCGTAATGCGTAATTCGTAATGCGTAATTATTGCGTGGACAACAATAATATATCTATAAAATTCAAAAGCGCAATTCACGTTCAAAAAATCGTGAATTGCGCTTATTTGTATAGTTATTTTATTCCAAGCATTTCTTCAACAAGCTCCGATACAAATGCGTAGCTTTCCTTTGTGCCGAGGTTCTGCGGTTTGATCTTTTTTCCGAGGACAAGCAGCGGAACATATTCTCTTGTATGGTCTGTTCCCTTGAAATTTGGTGCGCATCCGTGATCGGCAGTTATCATAACGGCGTCATCTTCTCCGAGAAGCGGAAGAAGCTCCGAAAGCTGTCCGTCAAAGCGGTTGAGCGCCTCCGTATAGCCGTCAACATCACGCCTATGACCGTATTTCATATCAAAATCGACAAGATTCGTGAAGCATAGACCGTTGAAATCCTTTTTTGCATATTCGATCGTCTTTTCCATGCCGCCATCATTGCTTTTGGTGCGGACGAATTCGGTTATGCCCTTTCCTGCAAAGATGTCGTAAATCTTTCCGACTGCGATCGTGCTTAAACCTGCATTTTTGAGCCTGTCAAGCATCGTATCGGAAGGAGGTTCAAGCGAGAAGTCATGCCTGTTTGCGGTTCGTACAAAGTTAGGATATTCACCCTCGAACGGACGAGCAATAACTCTTCCCACGCCGTATTCTCCCGCTAATATTTCACGGGCGATGCGACAGTATTCATACAGCTTTTCGGGAGGAACGAGCTTTTCATGCGCTGCGATCTGGAAAACGCTGTCCGCAGAGGTGTAAACGATAAGCTTTCCCGTTTCAAGATGTTCCCTGCCGTAGTCGAGGATAACCTGTGTTCCCGAATAGGGCTTGTTGCAGATAACGCCGCGTCCGACAGCTTCTTCAAACAGCTTTATAAGCTCATCGGGGAAGCCGTTCGGAAAGGTCGGCAGCGGCTTCGGGGAGATCACTCCGGCAAGCTCCCAGTGTCCGACGGTCGTGTCCTTCCCCATTGACCTTTCACGGAGTCTGCCGTATATTCCGCATGGTTTTTCAACGGGCGGCTGCATTGAAACTCCGTCAATATTATAAAGTCCTGCATTGCGCATATTCGGAACGTTCAGCTTTCCCGTCCGAAAGCAGTCGCCGAACGTGTCTGCACCGACATCGCCGAAGAGTTTTGCGTCCGGCTCAAAGCCGATGCCTGCGCTGTCAAGAACGATAAGAAATACTCTTTTCATATTTTATCACGCTGACTTTTTATTCTGTTTATTGGATCTGGTGATGCCTGCCTGCTTGAAGAAATCAATATACTCCTGCGAAAGCGAATCGACATCGGTATAGTAATCGGAAAGAGTTGTGCCCTTTACAAGGAAGCCAACTGTTGCGGTTAGTGCAACGTCATCGAAGTAGTATGTATAGAATCGATCTGTGACAATAGTTGCTTTGCTCTTTTTGTTTGCTGCGGATAAGATCGAGTAGAGCTTTTCGCACTTGTTGTTTTCAATGTAGCTTTTAAAGTTCCGGTATGCTTCTTTGTCGGCAAGTTTTATTGTAGCGGTGGTCTTTTTCTTTGCAGCCGCCTTTGAGATCTGCGAGATGAGGAGCGACTGTGCGCTTTTGTTATCCTTGGCAACGAGCTTCTTTCTTGTGTAGTAATTCAGACTTGTATCCTTTGTGGCTTCGGGGTAGTCAAGAACATCGGTATCAGCTTTATGCGACTGTGCAAACACAGCGCTTCCGGGGAGAAAATACTTGTAGGACTGATTTTCGACAAGGTTTGAGGTCGGATCGTCCCATGTAAGGTCGATATCGTACCACTGCTTTTTAATGTAAACTCTGTTCCACATGTGGTTGACAACATGACCGTCGCCGTTGTTGCCTTTACCTGTAACGTTGACCGTCTTTATGCCTGCCTTTGCACAGATATAGCCGAAAGCACGGGCATAGCCTTCGCAGACAGCCTTTCCCGAGATCATCGCGCCGTAAGCGGAATGAGCGGAGTTGAGCGACTCATCGTAAACCGTGTGGCTGATAAGATAGTCGTGGATATAGAGGATCTTGCTGTAGACCGATGTGTCCTCGTCAAATTTTGAGATGATCTTATCGGCTGTTGTATCCATTTTTTTGAGCATCTTGTCGTAAGAATCCTTTTTGAAATTATAGCTTAAAATGAATTCGGTGCTGTTGCTTCCGATGCTGGCATTAACGCCCTTTACATTGAAAGCAAGAGGGTCTTCATAGAAGATTATGTTGGAAAGCTCTGTGAAAAGCTCGGAGCTGATCTTTTTGTTGACCTTCAGCTTCGGCTCATGGTCGATGGCTGCTTTGCGAAGCTTGATATAGATCTCTTTTCCCGAATCGGAAAGCTTGGAGTAATGATAAGGCAGCAGCTGCTTTTCAATAGGTTTACTTTCCGCAGCGTAAGACGATATCGCAATATCGGGTACGGCTTCGCTCACGGAGATGCCCGTTGCAAAAGAGAATGCAAGCGCAAGAGCAAGAAATGCAGAAATAAGCTTTTTCATAGTGTCGTTCTCCCCTTAAAATCAATTGTTGTTTTCAAAGCTTTTATCATTTGCGGCAGGAATATCCTTTCCGCCGGCTTCCGTATAGAACTGCATCATCGTTTCATCGCACACCATAAAAAGATCGTGACGGTTTTCGTCATCGTCAGCGAAGCAGTCAACATTGTACCATTCATCGCCGAGCTTTACCTTATTCCAGGAATGGGCGTTGCCGTCAGCGTCCGTTCCCGAAACGATCACAGAGGTAAGTCCCGCTTTTATGCAGATGTACTGGAATGCACGGGCGTAACCCTCGGAGCTGCCCTTGCCGATAACGAGCGGACCGTAAGCATTTTTGAAGGATATCGTTGGGTCGTTCTCGTCTTTTTCGGCTGTGGCGGTGAGATGATCGTGAACAGCAAGGAGCTTTGCATAGCTGTCAGAATTGGGTGCAAAAGCGGCGATCACCTTGTCAGCCTCTTTCGCTGTCTGTTCGGCAATGCTTTCATCTACGCCCTTTGTATAGGCATAGGTCAGCCTTGCATAAGCGTTGTCGGTGCTTATGCCGTTATATGTGATCTCGGTGCCGCCGAAAGTGAGCGGATCCTGATTCCGAAGTATATCGGCAATAGTAAGGAGCGTCTTTTCGCTTATTCTCGGAGAAACCTTCACGGAGTTTTTATGCGAAAGGATAGCCTTTCTGATATCGGTGTAGCATTTCTGTGCCTGTGTGGAAAGCTCGTCAAACTGATAAGGGAGCATAGCTTCTTCCGCAGCTTTCAAAGGAGCAGCGTCCATTTCGATTTTTGTAAAGTTTTTTATGTAATTTTCCGACGAATCGGCAAATGCGGAAACCGTGCCGAGCATTGAGATCAGCATTGCCGCCGAAGTCATTGCCGCAAGTATCTTTTTCATTTCTTTTCCGCCTCCTCATTCTTTTTTTGGAGAATATCTATCTTTAAACCCAGTTTTTTGTATGTTACAAGACTTTTTTCATCAACAAGCTCGGGGTAGTTGAAGTAATCGCTCAAAGCAGCATTTTTATAAACAAGAACAGCCGTTACTGTCCTGCGCTCTTCATCGACAAAATACCACGCCGAACCTGTTTTTATCGCAGCGCCTGATGCTTTTTTCACGTTTTTGAGCATATTCTTGAATCGTGCGCGGTCGTTATATTCAATATATTTCAGAAAGTTAAGAAATGTTCTGTTTTCGGAAAGGCTGATCGTTGCGGACAAGCCGCCCTTTTTCGCCTGCTTTGTAAGCTCCGCTTCAAGAAGTGTAAGGGCACTTTTGTGATCGTATGCAACAAGACCGTGTTCGGCAAAGTATTCCCTCGACTCATCGGCAGGGATATCGGTGCCTGCTATCGTTTTTGCGGTATGATCCTTGGCAAACTCAAGATCGGAAAGCATAAAGTATTTGTGAGTTATGTTATCCTTGAAATTTGAGAGTGAATCATCCCATGTAAGGTCAACGTTGTACCATTTTTTGTTGCAGAGAACCTTGTTCCAGCTGTGGCTTTCGCCCTTTGATGTGCCGTAGACATTTATACATTGTATGTTTGCCAATCTGCATACATAAGCAAAAGCAGCGCTGTAACCCTGACAAACCGCTCTGCCCTCGACAAGTGCGCCGTAAGCATAGTGAGTGTAGCCGATGTATGATTCGGGATCATCGATATTGAAATAATCGGTGTTTTTGGCGATCGTATCATGGATATATTCGATGCGGCTGTATTCATCCTTGATTTTCAGAGCCTTTTTGGCGATCTTCTGCGCTTTTTTGTTCATTTCATCGAGCATAAGGCTGTATGTGAATTGGTCGATGGCATAGGTCGGCGTAAAGCTTGAATGGCTTCCCGTTGTTTCTGCGGAGATACCGCCGAGGTTGAATGTCAGATCGTCATTATAAAGAATGAGCTCACATATTCGGTTGTAGCTTTCGGCGTCCTTGATAACGCTCGTGTTTATTACAGCTTCGTTGTTCATAACGCCCTGACGAAGACGGTCATATATGTTTTTTTCGTCCGTCGTGAGCGAATCGTAATAAAGCGGAGTGTTCTGCCTGGCGTCGTTTAGCGTTGCTGCGGCATTTACCGTTGCGCTCGTTACAGAAAGGACGGTAAGTGCGGCAAGAAAAAAGCTGCAGAGCCGCTTCGGGACTGTTGTTTTTTTCAAATCTGTTCTCCTTTTGTGTTCTTTATTTTTCTACACAATTATATTATTTTTATATAATAAAATTTTACCATATAAAGCGCCGAAATTCAAGGGTTTGAGCCATTTTGAAATCAAATTGTAAACACTTTTTACCATATACGGAAAAACATACAAGACGGGCATTTTATCTTTGTGCAAAATAAAGGGAACCTCTAAAGAAAACGTGCTGCATCCACGATCGGATACAGCACGTTTTCCTTCTTTTGTTCTTTATTTTTATTTATTCTTCCGGTTCAGCTTCCTCGACCGATGCTTTTATATCGTCAAGATCGGTAGAGCCTGCGACCTTAAAGTCACTTAAACGGACTGAAACAACTTTTTTCTCGCTGAAAATATACAGCATATCTTCATTTACGGAAGCTCTTTCAAAAACTGCGCTGTCATCAAGCTCGACATATTCGATCTTTCCCTTTAATGCAAAGCCTGCTTCGTCATCGTAGGCAAAAACATAGTAAAGGTTGTTAACGCCGAATTCGGAATAGCTGTAAACAGGGATCCCTATCATTCCCGAGTCGATGAGAACTGCGCGTCTGTCGGTGAGCGCCTTTGAGCAGACATCACCGAGATCCTCGGCAAGATCAATGCTGTGGAGCATAAGACCGCTGTCTGCGTCAAACATTGTGAGCGTTAATCCGTTTCCGTCAGCCTTTTTGTCGATGCCGCAAAGCTTATTGTCCGAATAACCGTAGAGGTAAGCGGAGGAATTTGCGAGCGACTGCGACTGGACGGGAGGAACGTTTGCAAGATCCAGAACAAGCGCAGGTGCGTCCTCGTCTGTAAAGAGGCTTGCAAAGGAATCCTCAAAGCGTACTGCGGAAACCTTCTGTCCTTCGAGAAGACCGCCTGCGCTGTTGACAACGGTGAGGCTGCTGTCGAGGACATATACGGAAGTTGAAGTTCCGTTTTCATCGGAGATCTCCGTTGCAATGCGGAAATTTCCGTTATATTCGTTCATGCTGTATTTGCTGATGATCTTACCTGCAACGGACGAGCTTGCCTTATAGGTGATGCCCGTACCCTTGGAGAGATCAAAGCTTGTGATGATGCTGTAATCAACGCCGCTGCTGCTTCTTCCCACTCCCACTGTGTAGAGGGTGTCAGCGGAGCAGTAGACGTTCTTGCTTGTTCCGAGGACGGCTTTGACCGTTACCTCGGGGGAATCGGAACTGCAGCCGATCGCGGAAACGACGGTGTAGTTCGTGCTGTTTGCGTTTGCCGGAACCATAATATCCTCGGGAGCGACAAAGTGACGTTCTCCGTTCAGCGAATATGCGGGAACGAAGCTGTCAAGGCTTGCGCTCTCGCCGAGCGGAGCTGTTCTGTAATCGGAATGATCCGAAACAAGGTAAAGCACTCCGTCAACGAGCTTTGAGGATGTGTATTTTCCATTCTGTTTATAGGAAGTGGTAAGCTTCGGGTTCGATTTGTCTTTGAGATCGTAAATATCCACTGCGACGTTCGCACGGCTTACGCTTTCTGTTCGGTTGGGATCGGCGCTGCTTTCGTCATTGGAGAGTATATCGGAGCCGGCTGCTGGAACAACGCTGTCCGACGTAGTGATTTCAGACGATGCTGAAGAACCGTCAACGATCTGTATTTCTTCGTTTTCCTTTGAAACAAGGATAAGTCTGTCGCCGTCGATATAAAGCTCAACGGGAGGACTGAGCTTGTTTTCGATAACGCTCACTACTTCCATAGTATCGAGCGATACGATGTAAAGCTTTCCGCCGCTTATACAGTAAAGATTCGTTCCGTCGGATTTTACGATATCAGCGTCGTTTGCCAAGCCTTTGGCAGTGCCCTGGAAGTCGTAAGCCGAAAGTTCGGAAAGCGTATCCCTCGGCTCTGTGGGAGCGTCCGAGATAGCGGGGACATTATCGTTATTGTTATCAGCTTCGGGAGCGTCTTCTTCTGTATTATCTGTCTGCTCGGGATCAGCTGAAATATAAATTCCCGTATAAATGCTGTAAAGGTCATTGTAGTCATTTGGGGAAATGGCATTATACTCGATGGTATCATCAATAGTGCCGATATTGCTTTCGTTCTGGTTGTTATACGCAATAAGTCCGGATCCGATAACAACGCAGGCAGCAACGGAAGCCGCAGTCATTCTTATTATTCTGAGTCGCTGTGCAGATACTGAAGGAGCAGATTTTATATTTATGTGTTCTGCTTCCATTTTTGACTGTGTGGTTTTAGCCTTTAGCATAAGGGCAATGTTTTCGGGTGAGAGTTCATCGGGAACCTCGACCTCGTCAATAAGTTCATTCAGTCTTTCTTCAAACGTCATGATTCCAACCTCCTTTCCATCAGCGTTCCGTCAGCAGTTGTTTGAGCTTCAGTTTAGCGCGCGCCGCCTTTGAACGAACGGTATTTGCAGACATACCGAGCATTTTGGCGATCTCTTCGCTTTTGTATCCCGAAACAACGCCGAGGGATAATACAAGTCTGTCTTCCTCGTCCAGCTTGGCAAACTCCTCCATAACTTCCAATCCGTTGTAATTTATCTCATCGGATTTCTCTTGTTCTACACTGTCGAGAATATCAAGCTCGTTGCTGAAATTATTTTTCTGAATGTACTCCTTCTGCTTTATTTTTATCTTTGCAGTAAGGATCTTGATTATCCAGCTTTTGAATGCTTTTTCATCTCTTAATTTTTTAATGGAAGAATATGCCTCCAGGACTGTGTCGCTAACCACATCGGAAGCGTCATGCTGATTATTGTTCAGGTTTATTAAAGCAATGCGGTATAGGTCTTTGTAGACTAAAGCATAGAGCTGCGCAAATGAATCTGGGTCGCCTGCTCTTGCCATTTCCACGCACTTTTCAAAATCTATATCTTTATCGTTTTCTTTAGTGCCGGAGTTTTTCAAACTGTTATCACCTCTTATCTGCCAAAGGGTCAGAATAATCAATAATAACATTATACCACAAAATCTTTTCCTTTAAAAGACCTGTCATATAATAAGTGTGAAAAAAAGCTGATTTTGTTGCAAAAATAATCCACTTTTGTAGCTTTGCACAATAAAAAATTATTTGTGAGCCTTTATAATGTGCAGATTATACACAATTTGACAAACAATAACTTTACAATTGTGAAAATATTTTGATAAATATACTATAAGTAAATCTAAAAAATACAAAAAAGAAAAAATTTTTCCCGAATACAATTATTTTTTTCGGATAAAATAACGTTACTGATGAAAATCAGCATAAAGGGGTTTGCACTTTATATAAAGGGAACCTCTAAAAACCTCCTTCTTGGCAAATTTTCTATGACTTTGCCCGTCT
>JBJFFR010000090.1:0-14454 GCA_051891935.1 Oscillospiraceae bacterium | reverse complement strand
AATTGGATTATTATATCCGAGTATTTGTCTATAGGTTGATATGAACTTAGTATTAGTATTAGCACCTCACATAATAACCTACGAATCGCCCGAGGGGGCATCCCCTCATTCATCCTTTATCTGCGCAAGAATATCAATAAGCTTCTTTGGCATCGGAACACCCAAACGTGCACCGTTTTCAAGCAGACTGATACCCTCGTTCGCAATGTAGAACATCGCCGCAACACTTCGCAGAACATTTCCTTCACCTATGACCGCCCTGTCAGCAACATTCGCGACCGCCACCACAAGCAGCATTATCACCTTCTTTGCGATCCCCTTCGCACCGACCTCGGAGCTTAACCTCTTCTCAATGACCGCCGCAATTATCCCCGTTATGTAGTCGAGTACAATAAGCGTGATAAGTGCCGTTATCATCCCGTCAAACTCACCGAATAAATATCCGAACAGCGCACAAACCGCCGCAGCTATGCTTTTTACCGCATCATTCATCCCGTTACCTCCCCCTATATTCTCGTCACATATTTCGGCAGAAGACTTACCCAGCCAATGCCGCTTTTAAGCTTCCCCCACGGCACCTTTCCGTAAAGCTTTTCTTCGATGATAGTGTAAACCTCGCCCTGCTTTAGCACCGACACAATATCATTCATCAAACCGGCATCCCTGCGAACATTCAGCTCCCTGTCCTTCACCCTTATAAGAAACTCCCTGCCCGTTTTCTGCGAAACAAGCGCCTTAAAGCCTGCCCATCTCGCATCTGCAACCTCTTTCGATTGATATTTCGTCGGCACAAACCAAAGCGGGCATTGCTTCCCCGTCACATCATAGTGCCGTATCAAGTCATCGACCGTCAACCCATACTTTTTAAGCAGATATGCGCAAAGCTCCGCCGCAGAATTCTCTGTTTCAGACGTGAATTTTCCGCTTGCATCGGGATGACAGCACTCAATTGAAATGCTGTAGCTGTTTGCCCGATTTGAGCAGTAAGCAACCTCATTCTCGGGCACACAGCGCAGTATCTCACCGCCCAATCCGACTATGTAATGCGAAGAAACATATCTGCCGCCATTCTTCTGATTCTCAAAATAATTTCTGTTCGCCATAGCCGTGCTGTTAGGATTTCCAACATAGTGCAGAACCACTTTTTTCACATTTTTCAGCGGTATCTGCGGCCTGCTGAATTTGTTCGGAGTAAGCAAGGCGTCAGTTATCTTCATCCGATACCTCACCATTCTCCTCATCAAGCAGCTTCTGAACTTCATCACGCCACTTGAGCGGAACATCGTCAATAACCCTTTTTCCTGCCTTGATAAGATTGTAATAGATCTTAACCATTTAAAATCACCTCCGCAAGCTCTGCAATAGCCATTTCAATTTCAAGCTTGTCCGCCGCCGATTCTTCCGCAAGCTCCGCAACCGCAAGAACAAGATCGTCAAGCGTAAACCCTTCCTCAACAGCCGCTTCACTGTAATTCGGATTGACTTCGTATGTACCCTTGACGGGCGAAACTACAGCGAACTCTCCAATTTCTTCACCTTCGATTTCGCCGCTTTCTTCATTCTTTTCAACCTCCGCAGGAATAAACAGCCACCTTGACGGACAAGCCATTACCTCATCGGGAATGTCCTCAACATCAAAACCGCCCTCGACGAAACCGCCGAGCGAGCAGCATATAACAACATTGTTTTCATCAGTTTTTATCTGTTTAACCATCTTATCCCCCTATAACCGTAAGTGTTGCAACATCCGTTGTGATACTGTCACCGTTTTGAGCAGTAATAACACATCTGTACATCATACCATTGTTTGCAGCCTTTGTAACAAACGAGTAAGTAGCAGTGGTTACTCCGAGATTGTACCACGTCACACCATCACTGGATAGCTGCCACTTATATGTAAGTTCATCACCTTCCGCAGAAACGGTAAAAGTAGCTCTTTCTCCGGCAACTGCTGTCTGATCAGTCGGCTGCTTTATTATCACAATAGAAAGCACCCCAAGCGTTACCCAGTTGACCGTTCCGGATCGCGGAAGTCCTGACGGTACAGTCTGTATTTCATAAGCATAGATCTTGAAGCCTTCCTCCGTAACATCCGTGTAAGATGTAACTATCGGCTTTTGACCGCCACTGATGTATGTCGACCCCGACAGCATGACAAGCGGCGCAGCCTTGTACTTTACGGGTAAAGTAACGCTCACACCACTTGAAGCCGCCGTGCTGTCAACCGTCACCGTTCCGCTCTGAATATAGAATGGGAACTGAAATGCCGCACCGTCCGAAGGGATAAGGCTCTGCGTGAGCGTCAGATCTCCGTTGTCGGGTATAAGCTTGTTTACCGACTTCACCGTGTTCAAAGCGTCCCATGCCGCAATAACAGCCTCGGCGTCCTGCGCACAAGCCGCCTTTAAAAGATTCCATTGTGCTTCGTACTGTGTAAAAAGTCCCGATGTGTCAATGTGATCTATCGCACTTGTTACAAATCCGCAAAGCTCATCAAACCCTCTCGTGTCGGTAATGTCCGCATTGGTGATCTGGACGCAGTTTGCCTCAATGCTTATGTATGCAAGTACAATGTCATAGCATTTTTCATCCCTTAAATGACTCGGCTTTTCGGGAACTTCATCGGGCATCCCCTCAATTATAAAGGGATAGATCATTCGCTTTTCAAGATCGCAGCGTATTACTGCCGCATCTATCCTGCCGTAAAGAGTGTCGGAAGCTCCGACTGTCAACACCTGCGCACTTTGTTTGCGGTACCAGCGACCGTTGATGTATGCCGTTCCCGAAGCTACCGAAATATCCATATCCCCCGCCGCACTGACCTTAAGTGCAGAAGTATTCGTCCCAAGTACACCGTTCGTAAAAAAATCCCCGAAAAAGGCGCTGAAATCATCCGCCGAATAGCGCCTGTCATGATCCTTTGACGCAAAAAATCCATATTCGTTTGACATTTTAAATCTCCTCTCTTTTCAGCCTGTCAAGAAAAACCGTCATCGTTAAACCTCCGTTTTCGTAACGCTCAATTATCTTTGTTATCCTCCGTGCGGAGTTGCTTCCGTTCTCGTCGGGATAAAGTGTCACCATGTCCCCGACGGTGAATTCTCCCGAGCGCATCGCCGCGACCGCACCGCCCCCGAGTGAAGCCGAGATCACCTCGCTCGGCGGAGAAACCTTGACCGCAAAAAGCTCCTCTGCAGCCTCCCTTACCGCCTCTTCATCAAGCTGTGCCTTGTAAACTATCCTTTCACCGTCCAGTTCAAAGCTGTATGTCACAACAGGCGAAACCATGAATGAGCTTTCACATCGCCGAAAGCCGCTTGACTCTCCGAAAAACTCCGACCATTCATAGCCTCCTGCTCCGCTGCCTATTTTTGTGTAGATCAATGCGCTGCTGACCGTCCCCTTTTCGCTGTAAGAATAAGTCTGCCGACCGAGCGTGTCATATCCGGACGAAAGAATAACGGGCAGCTCCGTCCCCGAACCAACGCTCCTGTCAACGGTGTAACGCCCGTATAAACGCACCCTCGCACCGTCATTTTCGTGAACGATCTCCGAGCATATCCGAAAACCCTTTTCAATGACCGCCGCAGCCGCCATGGAAAGACTTCGTTTCAGATATTCATGGGGAACCGTGAATAAACAATCAGCCGACTTGTCAACGAATGTGTTCGGGAACGCCCTCTTTTCGTCCGCCAAAGCTCCGCAGTTCCTTTCAACGACCGTCAGAAAGCTGTCACCGTCTTCATATTCGGTAAGTACACGCCTTGAAAGAAGTCCCGAAAATGAAACCGCCTCGACCTCAATGCTTCCGCCGTCCGCAGGCTTTTTTATCCCCGTTATAAGCCCCGAAAAAACCTCGGGTATCTCAATGATGCGCTCAGATCTGATGAGCCTTTCGCTGCTTTCTCCCGAAACAAACACCGCCTTTAGCTTGTCACCGCCGCATAAAAGCCTTTCAACGCTGAAATTCACCGTCCTGTCCGTCACACCGAGCAGATGAAGATATCTACCCTCGGTGCTTTCATAAATATATACGTCCAATCAGAATCCCTCCGAATATTCCTTTAAGCTTATGTGCGCCGTGACGTTCATTCCGACCCTGTCCGTTACGACCCTGACCCTCGTACCGTTCGGCGCGATCTTGAAGAACGACGAACCCCATATTATCCGATGTGTGATGTCCTCAAGCTTTGCACTGTCGTGAACGCTTGAAAGAAATATCCCCTTTTCACCGTCAATGCAGCGGAAAATGACAATATCTCCTGCCAAAAAATCACCCTTCACACCTATGAATTCCTTCGTTACGACATTTATTGCCCGTATCTCCGAAACAGCACCCAGAACCTCCGCCGTGACGATACACCCTGCATCAAATCCGCCGTTATTCGGCACAAATGCCGAGCTTCCCGAAAATATCTCCGAAAGCTCCGTCAGCTCTTCCTCATAAAGCTCCCAGTCATCGAATTCCCACTTTCCCGTCTGACCGCAGATCAGAACATCTATCTCCGTACCGCCGCCCCTTTCAAAGAACGGATTCGGACATAAAAAGTCTATCTCCGCAAAGCTCGTCCCGTCCGCAGCCTCGACCGAAACCTTGTTCACATAGCAGCCGATGCCGATATCCTTTTCCCCGAGGATAAACGTCAGCCTTCCCATTCCCGAAAAGCCGAAAACCGACGATAATACCTCCTGCGAACGTCCGATATCTCCGCATATCGCCGCGCGAAGCTTTATCTTCCTCGAACCGCGCCGCTCGGAAACAACGCTTGCTCCGTCCGTGCCGTTTTCCTCAACGTTCAGCTCCCTCTCGGGAAAAATTCCGCCCACCGAAACCGCTCGGATAAGTCCCCGTGAAAGATCAAGATCCTCACCCGAAGCCGCCGTAAAAACTACCCTCATTGCAGAGCTTGCCCCCTTTCAAGTATGTATTCAGCCGTAAGCGCAAACGAAACAATGCTCATTCCGTTCTCCGCACAGCTTTCCATCGAAGGCCTTTCCGAAGGAACAACGCCGACCACACGGAAATTCTCCCCGACAATGTCCCCGAAGCTGCCGATGTCCGAGCAGAATTTCTCCGCCGCCGCAAAGATCACGCTCGGCACTTCGCCCTTCATCTTGACCCTGACCGTCATCTCCCGAAGCTCTCCCTTGTCAAGAAACGATACTTTCAGCCTGTCCGAAATAGGGTAAAACGCCGTTCCCCCGGCAGCCGAAAGCCGCACCGAAGCCTTTGCTTCACATACCCTGCTTATCTCGCTGACGATCTCCTCCGCAATGCTTTTCATACGCCAATCTCCTCCAATATTACCTCAATATGATGCGGAGAATCTCTGCCGAAAAGAACGCTCACACCGCTCACCGAAAAGCTTTTTCCCGAAAAAAATATCCGCTGCCCAATGTGAAAATCCACCCCCGACGGCAAACTGTTTCCGCAGTCATAGATCAGCAAAGCGTCCCCCGAAGCCTTGTCGTTGAACCCCTTTATTCCGTCACGGTTTATCTTCGCCGTGCGATCTATCCTGATAAAGCTCAATTCGGTCGGTTCACCGCATTCTGCCCCGAAAAAACCGCCGCTTGACGGCTCGTAAAGCTTTGCCCTGTGGATAAGCAAAAATTTCGGTATTCTTCTCATTTATTCCACCCCTATTCTCCTTGATAATACCCCTGCAGCTTCAAGAAATCCAAGTGCCGTTTTTGAAAAAGCGCTCCGTGACGAGCTTTTTTCCAACGAACCGGTGCCCATACTGTAAGAAAAGCTGCCCAGCTTGACCGAGATCGGCTCGTCTGTGCTGTTGTCGATCCCACCGCCATTTTCAAGCATATAGTCAGCCTGCGCATAAACAGCCTTCTCTATCATATCCCTTTCAAATTCGCCGAAATTTTCAAAGCCACGTTTCTCAACAGCAAATCCCGTCATAACTCCGACTTCATTTTCCGCCTTTTCAAGCAGCCTTTTTGCTTCATCCTCGCTTATTTCGGGCTGCCGCTCCATGTATTTTCCAATGTCAGCATAAGCCGTAAAGATCACCTCCTTTCCTGCGTATTTCGCCATTATCAAGCTTCCGTTCTCTTTACATAAACCGTTTCCGGCTTGGAAATGTGAACGGCATAGACCTTTCTGCCCTGAACAGCCGCAGCACCGATGTGAACACCGTCAGCGATCGGATTTACAGCAACGGGAACTGCCCATTCGCATACACGGTGGCACCAGTTCGGATGACCGCAGATAAACTCCGTTGTCGTCTTCTTGCCCGAAACAGCCGTTGTGTCCTCAAACATAAGATTGTTCGACTCAAAAACGTTGAAGCCTGCGATCCTGCCGACGCAGCCTGCCTTTACAAGCTCCTGCGAAAGATTTCCGCCTCGGATGAACTTGTCATCCTGCATGATGACCTCCATAAATTCGGGTGAAGCAATGAGCCAGCGGTTCGATGCAGGCACACCCATTCTGGAAAGATAAGTTCTTGCCTTTGCGACCGTGCTGTAAGCGTCTGAAGCGGTGCAGGCTGTCTTTTTATCGCAAACCTTTACCCCTGCCGTTGTTTCAAGCGCAGCAATGGACTTCTTGTCCATAGAAAGACCGAGCGTGTAGCCTGCGGAAAGACTTGCTTCCGCAACAACATCATCGGGAAGAGCCGCCGCGTCATAACCGTCAATAAGCTCGTTCACCGCTTCATCGTTTGACATGATGAGAGTGTGATATGTAGTCGCACCCGAAGAAAGCGCCGCACCGTTCGCCTTGTCATAAGCCTTGACCTCGACCTCCGTGTCACGGATCGGGATGATGACCGCACCGCCCGTTCCGCTGCCCTCGTGAACGGTGCTGAAAATGTAGTTGTCCTGTGTGACAAGCGTAGCTCTGAGCTTTGCGTCAACGAGCTGTGAATAACGATTTGTAATAAGTTCTGCCATAGTTTTTTCCTCCATAAATTTAAAATATTGTTTGTATTTTTATCTGCACTCGGGATTTGCCGCAAAAAACGCTTCTTCAACTCCCGAAATTACCTGACCCTGCATACCCTCAATGTGTACGCCCGTAGTCACTCCCGATCTGTCGGGGCGATCCTCGCGAACAGGCTTGAAGAACGGGAACTTCTCCAGAACCTCCGTGATCGCAGCCCTTCTGTCAGCGTTCCCCATAGCCGAAGCCGCCGCAATAACGACCTCGCAGTTCTCCTCGGGAACGCCGCTCTGTATGCAGAAAAGCTTGTCCTCAAGCAGCTGCTCACGTTCGGTCGGAACATTTTCCGCAGAGCCTTCCGCAGCTTCGTTTTCAAGAATATCTTCTTCCATATCAATTTCCCCTTTCTTCCTTTTGTATCCTCTCGTATTCCTTCATGGCTTCCTCATAGCCACAGCCGAAAAGCTCCATTATCGCAGTAAGCTTCGACTTCAAGCCATTCTGAACAAGCTTCACATTGTTCTCGATGAGCGTGTTCTCGTCCGTAATGATACCGTCCTGCCACGAAACCTTTACCGAAGTGTCACCGTCCTCGCCAAGCTCCCCGAGATACACCCCAAGCTCCGCAATTTCGTGCACAAGCTCCTCTATCGCCGCTCCGAGCGCATTCTGCTGAACACGAACGGTCGCAGCCGTCCTGCTGTCACGGGAGATGATCTCGGTCGCAGTCTTTACACCCTCGTTTGCGTCAAAGGAAAACGTCCCCACCGAAAGTCCCGTCTGAAAGCAGAGTATGTTCAGCAGCGCATTTATCGCCTTGATATGCTCGTCCACACGAAGCTCCACCGTGTTGTCGGTGATCTTCAGCTCGCTTTCCTCATCGCATTTCAGCGCAACATAAGCCTCATCGTCAGCGTCAAAATACTGCCGCTGCTCGCCCGTTGCAATGTCCACCACAGTCTGAACGCAGCTGCTCGGTACGATGATCCTCTTCTTTCCGAGAATAAATTCCCTCGCAAAGCTGTCGAACGCAACATCCAGCGCCCGAAGCGTGTCGGCAGCGTTCGCAAAAACCGATATCCCGAGCGGAATTTCGGGATAAAGATTGTTCGCCCCGAAAACCTTGAATACCGAGAACAGCCTGCTCCCGATACCGTCATATTCCACCCTCGGCGAAAGCTCGGGATAAACCTGTGAAAGCGCACATTCCGATGAAAAAACCGCTCCGTCTTTAGAATACGCCGCACCGTCCTTTGCACAGAAAAGCCTGTGCTCCGATACCGCCGTTTTGCCCTCAATACCTCTCTTTTCAAGCAAAGTGTACCGTATGCCGTTTCTCACCAAACTGCTGCGAAAGCAAGCCGCCGTAACTCCGTTTTCATCCCATTCGAGCGGAACGAAGCTGCTGCCGAGAACGCAGTCAATACCGACCCTTCCCGAATTTATGTACGGTCTGAAAACACAGCCGCCCATAGCAAAAGCATACGGCAAACGCTCCGTCAGCCTGCCCCAGAAATTGCTCTCGTCAAGCACCCTGCCAACATATTCGCCGACCCTTTCGTCAGCGAAAACAAGGCTCGGCTTTTCCGCCATTACCCCTGCCGCAAAACGGTCGCAAAGCACCTTCGCCGTACCGAGCATATTCATTCTTCTGCTGCCGCCCCGATACAGACCCGACTTTTTCACCGTCTTCCAGTCAGGTTCGCCGCCGTATATCCTTCGCCAGCCTTCCGCCGAAGCATAGTACTGACGAAGCAGCGCACCCGTGCACTTTCCGAAGACCTTGCTCACATCATCAATTCCATTCATCAAATCCCCCCATTGTCAATAAAGCTTTTCATCAGCGTTTCCGTCGAGTATTCCTGTGCGTCAAGACTGTCAATGTTTACGCTGCCGTTGTCAAGACGTATTCCGCTGCCCTCCTCCGACCATACCGCCTCGGAGAAAGCCTCGATCGTGTGAACGCAGGAACGCATCACAGCATATCTCCCCGTCCCCATAAGTCCGCAGTAAAAGCGGATGCGATCGGTTATTCTGCCCTTTTTCGCATTTCTCACCGCTATCGGCAGCTTTCGGCACATACATTCCCTCGCAATTCCTCGGATAAGCACCTGCTCCGCACTGTCACAGAAAAGCTCGGTTATCCGATACCTTTCAAGAGCCTTTTCAAGAAAATCACATACGCATTTTTCCAGCTCAAACGGCGTAAGCTCCGACTTTGAATACCATTCGGCAAGCGTAACCACCTTCCCAAGACCCTTTGTTATCCCCGTCAGATTAAGTGCGTGAGCCGAACCGTTTCCGCCAAAATCAAGTCCCGCCGTGCAGAACGCAATGTCCTTCGGCTCTTCGTCAATTATGAACCTCTCGGGATCGTCTGCAAAGCTGCGATAGATAACTCCCTGCGAAGCTCTCCATAAACCGAGAATAAACCTGTCATAATAGACCGTCCCCGAGTATTCACGCTTGAGGTTTTCAACAAAATCCTTCGTCAGAAAAGCGTTGTCGTCGATCGTGAAGCGCATGCTGAAAATGTCGGCGTCGCTCTCCAGAAATTTGTGGAACCAATGCGACGGCGAATCTGGATTGCACGTCCCGTCAAAGCAGGCGTTCGGCTTGTCCAAGCGTGACTTCAGCATCTGAAAAACAGGCTCCGACCAGGTCGTTATCTCATCGCCGTAGCAGTAAGCCGCACCTGCACCCTGAAGCTTTGTCACCTGCGCAGTCTTGTCCGCACCGATGGCATAGCATTCCCGTCCGAACAGCGTTATCTTCCCCGAAGCGGATAAATTCCCGACAAGACCGCTGCCCCATATATTTCTCATCGGCTCAATAATGTTTCGTTCAAGCGTACCCTGCGTGTTGCCGATAAGAAGAATAAGTCCCTCGGGCGCATGACGGATACGATACGGGATGCGATAGTAGTCAAGATATGTCTTTCCCGAACGTGTCGCCCCGTATGAAATGTTCCATCGGTGGAATTCTCCGACCGTGTGCCGCCATACATAACGCTGCTTTTCCGTAAAAATAACGCTAACCTCCCTTCATCTTTTTGTCGAGCGTTTCAAGCACCTCGTCAAGACGGCGGATAGTTTCCGTATCCGAGCTCCCATCCTCACACCATGACTTGAAATTTCCTTCAAGAAAATACTTCGCCCCCGAGGACTGCCCCTTGTCGAATAAACGCTCCTCCGCATAATTCTCAATGCGCAGCAGCGCCGAGCGAATAGCCGCCTCCGCAAAGGGCTTGCCCCGATAGGACAGAAGCTCCTCCCTCGAACCGAACCCAAGCGCGATCGCCAATCCCGAAACGGTCAGCGGCACCTCCTGCACAGCGTAAACGGGCGCACCGTTCTTGTCAAATACAGGCGCACATTCATCATCCAGCGCCTGCACAGGCTCGCAGGAACGAAAATAACGCTCTATCTTCGACTTCACTTCCTCCGCATTCCTAAATATCGGAAAGCTTTTACTCTTCATTTTTTCCTCACCCCCTTTCCGTGCTTAAAGCATAACACAAATCCATACTAACATACAATCACATCTTTTTATTGCATTTTGCACAATAAAACGCCCTATTTTAAACTCACAAAGTCGATTTTTTGTACATTTAAAACAAAAACAGCCGCAAACATTCCTTTTTCAAACGTTTTGCAGCATCGAATAACAATTTATTAAAATTATATTTAAGATAAATTAATTTATTTTACTTTCCCTAATGATATAATTAGTATGAATATTTGTGTGAAATTCCGAATAACAGTGAAAAACATAACTTATACTAATCCCCGATTATAAAGTGTACAAAAAATCAAGCAAAATCTCGCATATATGGATTTTGCGCAGATTTTTTGTCTACACTTTAATGAGGGATTAGTATTACAACGTTTAGGGGAATGAGTGGAAAAATATGAATCTTATGCACCTGAAATATCTGGTCGAAGTCGAAAAAACAGGCTCGATCACAAAAGCTGCATCCAATCTTTTTATGGGTCAGCCAAACCTGAGCAAAGCAATAAAGGAAGTTGAAACGGAATTCGGCTCTCCTATTTTCAAGCGTATCTCAAAAGGCGTTGAACCGACAGAAAAGGGTATGGCTTTCCTCGAATGTGCTAAAACCATTATCGCCCAGCTTGAAAAAATGGAAACTATCCTAAAGCCCGAGGATTCCGAGCTAACAACGTTCAGAATAGCGATCCCCCGTGCTTCGTATATCGCACACGCGTTTTCCAATTTCATAAATTCGCTCGACCGAAATGAAAAGATCGCTATGAACTTCCGTGAAACGAACGCCTTGAGCGCCCTCAACGGCATCGCAGACGGCGAGTATTCCTACGCAGTTATCCGCTTTGAAGAAGCATACGAGGATTTCTTCCTTTCGCTTCTCCGTGATAAGGACCTCTACTACGAGGAAATATGGAACTTCCCGTATGTCGCACTCCTTGCCGAAAAGGACGAGCTTGCAAAATCGGAAACATTCAGCTCCTCCGACCTTGACGGCTATATCGAGATAGTGCAGGGCGATACCACAGTCCCCTATCTCTCGTCAAGCTACCTCAGAAAGAGCAACGCAGCCGAGCATAGCCGCATCTTCGTTTACGACCGTGGCAGCCAGTTCGACCTGCTCGATAATGTCCCCCGTTCATATATGTGGGTGTCACCGTTCACCGACAGCCAGCTCCACCATTTCCGACTTGTACAGCGCTGCTGCTCGGACGACAGATCAAGAGGAAAAGACCTCCTCGTTATGCCGAAGCACTATAAACAGACCGAACTTGACAAAGCCTTCCTCGAGGAAGTTAAGCGCGTCCGTGATTCGCTCAAAGAATTGTATTGATCAATAAGAAACGGCTGCCGTACACAAAAGTCGGCAGCCGTTTCATACGGAGGATATATGTTAAAATTCATAGAAAACATCGACAGCAAATTCACCGTTAAAAAGAAAGGCTTCATCGCCCTCGGCGCAGTCATCTTTGCCGCACTGTTCACAACAGCAGGCTTTCTTTATCCAATGGAGTTTTTTTCACTCTTTGTCGATTCGACCGTCGGAAGCTACATCGCACTCGTGCTTATCTCCATAGTCATAAGCGCCCTATTGGGCTGGCTCTTTAGCCTTATCACAAGACAGAATATATCTGCCCTGCTGCTTTTCGTCAGCAATGTCATCTTTCAGATAGGAATGTTTTTCCTCTTCGCAGCGTTCCGATACAGTATGCCGTACCTCTGGATGCTTACCGCAGCAGTCCATGCACTTGTCAGCGTCCTTATCTTCCTTATATCAAAACCGAACGCCGTCCCAAACGTAAAAAGAGTAAAGGAAAAACCTCCCGTCAGCACAAAAGCAAAGATAATCTCGGCAGTTATTTACTCCCTTATGGCGGACGCTCTGTATAATACTCTTGCAGTCGTATGGCTAAAGCTTCTTATCAATGCGTAATTCGTAATGCGTAATGCGTAATTATTGCGAACTGTAAATTCTTTTTAAATCCTATAAAAAAAACAAACGGTACGGTCACGAAATGATATAAATTGATATATCAAATCATGATAGTACCGTTTTTATTGTTTTAATAGATTTGCGAAGCTTAATTACGCATTAGGTAAACTCGTGCATAATCCTGTCCGCTTCACGGCGAAGGGTCTCCTCGTCCGTGATCTTGTCCGTATTTTTCATTATCGCACCACGGACATAATCGGGCAAAGAGCAGTAAAAGATCTTTGCCGAATTGCTTTCCGCAAGGAGCTTGTCAAGTCCTTTTTCCATTTAAATCACCTCGGAAAATAATATTCCCGAGGAAATATCAATTATACATATCTCTGAAATTAATCATACATATCATACTGTTTTCCGAGAAAAGCTTTCACTTCCTCTATCCTCGCCGTGCCGTCATCATATCCCATCTGCCATGTTTCCCGAAGCTTTTCGGTGCTTTTTTCCAAGCTGTCAAGCTTTATCTTCGGTCGGAATATCAGCGCCTTTCCGCGGCGTTCAAGCTCCCTGCAAAACTCGGTCTGACGGTTGTATATCCTGTGACGGGCGAGCAGCAGCATTTCGACCTCGGGGAATCTTCTGCGCATGAGCTGGCTCATTATGATGTTACCCTTGCCGCATTTTTTTACAAAGCCTTCGGGCTGCGTAAGAATTATGACGTTCTTCGTGCAGCCGTCCTTTATCGCCTGCTTTATCGGTATCGGACAGGAGAGTCCGCCGTCATAATAGAAATTGCCGTCCAGCTCTGCAGGCGGAAAAAGTCCCGGTATCGAGCAGGACGCACGGAGATACTTGAAATCCGTTCCGTTTTCCAGTCCGTTCTTGCACTCGAATTTCCCCGTTTCAGCGTTCGTCACTCCGACCTTGACCTGACCCTTGTACTTTCGAAAGGTCTCATAATCAAACGGGATAAGCTTGTTCGGTATCTCGTCAAAAACAAAGTCAAGCCCGAAGCAGCTCCTGCAGGTACGGAAATTTCTTGCGCCGATATAGCGCTTGTCATTGCGGTAGTTGTCCATGATCTCACGGTTTCGCGCAAACTGCTTCGAAATGTAGGAAACGCCGTTTGAAATGCCTGCCGAAACACCGATTATATACGGAAATTCCACACCGTTTTCAAGAAAAGCGTCCATTACTCCGGCAGAGTATACTCCACGAAAGGTTCCGCCCTCAAGCACAAGTCCTGTCATATTTTCGTTCATTTTTTCACGCTCCGTTTATGAAATTTCATTGCCGTTTTCGTCAAGGAAAAGGTATTTACTCGGTATTACTTCATTATACCATAAATAAGGGTATTGGTCTATTTCAATGTTATGCAAGCCGTTTTCATCGACTATACGCAGCGTTTTGCATTCCTTGTTGTTTATCAGAAAAGCATAGCTTCTCTGCCATTGCAGAACGGCAATGTCCTTTTCGCGGTTTAAAGGCTTGAACGTCTGCATAAACTCATAGCTGCCGTTAACCTTAAGGCACTCCATCGGAAGATAATAATGCGCCTGATACTCGTTTCCCGAAATGAACCACAGCAGTGAATAACTGTCATTTTTGCATTCGCCTGCATATTCAATATCAATGCTTTCGGCATCGGATATTGGTATCTCCTTGCGTGCCTTTTTGATAAGGTCGTCGGTGGTTTTCATTCTTCCGCAGGCACATAACAAAAAAACAGACGCAAGAATAATATATATCAGCTTTTTCATAATTTCCCTCGTAAAAATATAGCAGCCATACATTCTTTTAAAAAATAAGACCTATTCAGCCGAATAAGTCTTAATATATTTACTGATTTGCTCTCATTTTCTCAAGTCCGAAAAGAACTTCTTTATGGCAAAATTATTCTTAATATTCTGAATATCTTTTTTTATAACAACAAGACGGCCGGAATTCTGTATCTGCATTTCGGTAAGCGTCTTTATCGCAGGTGAAACCTCATTTTCAAGAGTTATCTTAATGCTCTTTACGTCTTTATCCAGACCATCGACCTTGTTTTCAAGACCATCGACCTTATTTTCAAGACCATCTACCTTGTTTTCAAGACCATCTACCTTGTTTTCAAGACCAT
>JBJFFR010000089.1:0-2674 GCA_051891935.1 Oscillospiraceae bacterium | reverse complement strand
CGAAGGATTTTCCAATGCGTATCTTATCGGTAAAAATCGCCATTGCAACAGATAAAATTATGCTTACGGGAACAGTCACCGCTGCTATGATCAGATTATTCTTAAAAGACTGAATAAAAACAGCGTCCTTTACAAGTCCCGTATAATTTTTAAGTCCGACAAACTGCGGAGTAATTACCGACAGATTGTCCTTGAAAAGGCTTGAATAGATGCTGCTGCCTATGGGATAAAGAGTGAACATAAACAGAAAGATGAACGCAGGCAAAAGCATCAGATATGCTACAAATGTATTTTTTATCTTTTTTCTGCGGTCCGCTTTGGAAAGGACTGTTTTTTCTTTTTTCACTTGTTTTATGATTTTTTCGGACATATATCGACCAACTTTCATATGTGCGATCATTTTGCAGAAAACCTCCTGCCAAAGTACAGCACCTTTGCAGAAGGTTTTCTTGTTAAGGAGAAATATGAAAAATTCAAAATGAAGGGAATTATCTGTACTGGGAAAGAATAGCGTCTGCCTGCTCCTGAGCCTGCTGCATTGCTGTTTCGGCGTCCATAGATCCTGTCATTACAGCTTCAATGGCAGTATCGAGAATATCCTGAACGCTGCCCTGATCGTAAACTGAGAACTCTGCGTGACCGTATTCAAGCTGATCTCTTGCAACGAGAGCCTGTGGAAATTCATTAGTGTAATTTATCATACGCTCTGTTTCGTAAGCCTCGGGTCTTGTTGCAACATAGCCTGTGTCAATGCTCCACTGAGCAACTCTTTCGGGGTCGCTTGTCATCCACTTGATAAATGTGTAAGCTGCCTGAGTCTGCTCCTCGGGAACGCCCTTGAAAAGGTAGAAATTTCCGCCGCCTGTGGGTGAACCGAAGGACTCGTCTGCGGGAAGCTTTGCAGTGCCGAAATCAAAGGTTGCATTCTTTTTGATGTTTGTGAGATTTCCTGTTGTGTGATAGATCATAGCCGCTCTTCCCTCAAGGAAATCAGTGGGAGTGGTAGACCATGCGCTGGTTCCGGGAGCCTGATATCCGTTATCGGAAAGGCTCTTCCAGAAATTGATGCCCTTAATAGTTCTGGGGTCGTTGAAGTAAACCTCGGTGCCTGTGTTATTCATAAGATTGAAGCCGTTCTGCTGGTTGCAGAAGGTCTGGAGCATCCAATATGCATATCCTGCCTTGTCGGAGGGTATCTGGATACCGTATCTTGTTGTTGTGCCGTTTTCTACCTTGGTAAGCTTTTCGGCATATTCCTCAAGCTCAGTCCAGGTTGTAGGAGGTGTTTCGGGATCAAGTCCCACCTCTTTGTATGCGTCCTTGTTGTAGTAAAGGATTATTGTGCTTCGCTGCCAGGGAATACCGTAGGTAAGGTCGCCGCAGCGGCTGTTTTCCATAAATCCGTCATAAAATCCGTCCAGCCATTCCTTGTCCTCAGCAGACGTTGCAAAGCTGTTGAAATCATAAATTGCGTCCATTGAAAGCAGAGAATAAAGGTCAATAGAGAACATCAATGCAATTGCCGGAGTATTGCCCGATTTGATAGCTGCCTGCACCTTTGTACGTGTTTCGGCGTATGTACCTGCATATACCGGATTTACTGTGATGTTCGGATATTCCTCGTGAAATTCATTGCAGAGGTTGCTTATAAGTACATCGGGACCGCCGCCTACCGAAACGGGGAAATACATATCCAGAGTAATAGGCTCTTCCTTTGCCTCTGTGTTTGCCACAGAGGTATCTGCATTTTCATTCTTCTGAGCGGAAGTTGTGTTTGCTGTTGTGCTGTTTGTACCGTCTGTCTGTGTTCCGCCTGCACAGCCTGTGAGAGCGGAAAGGCTCATAATTCCTGCCAAAATGCAAGTGAGAATTTTTCGTGTTTTCATCTGAAAATACACTCCTTTGATTATTTGTAAATACCTCGCTTTTGCTTTTTCATATTATCACGCAGTATTCCCAAAGTCAATGGAGTTTACAAACATTTTTCTATGATTTACCATCATTTTTATTTATGATTCCAAATTGTATACAAGTAAATTTTTGATTTTACAATTCTTAGAATTATTTCATAAATTCATTATTATTGCCATTATCATGATGATCATTTACCGATACTTGTCTATATTCTCTTGCATTTATCTTTATAGAATTATAGCATTAAGATTTGTTTTAAAAAATAGATTGACTTGATTCATTTACGGCATTTTATCCATAATAAACAAAACGGGTTAAGAATGCACCTCAATAAATTTGTAAACAACTCCGAATAAAATCTGAGTAAAACCTTAGTATAAAATTAGAAAAGTCTATTGAATCTTTGAATAATATATGATAATATTGATTTATCGCATAAATAAAAACCTAAAGGGGATATATTATGTGGACTATCGGAATGCTTAAAGAAAAAGCAAAGAGTGTACTTAAAGGATTTTACTGGAAAGCAGTAGTTGTAAGCCTTATTGTCGGTCTGCTTGCAGGAGGCAGCGGAGGCGGAAGTCCTTCGAGGTCTGATATTGATGATTTTAAGGAAAGCATTTCCCAAGTGACGGAAACGCCCGAGCCTTCGATCAGCTTCGACACTTATGTCGAGAATGAAGACGGCACCCATGATGATACATATGATTCCGATGAATCATCCGAAGCCTTAGAAAAATATTTCCAAAGCATTTATGAT
>JBJFFR010000088.1:0-52650 GCA_051891935.1 Oscillospiraceae bacterium | reverse complement strand
GGATTATGTGAAGATTTTTTGTCTACAGTTTAATTGGTTTTTAGTATTAGAGTGCTCCTCTCCCCCTTATTGGTTATCCCTTTGCATAGAGCTCCACGAAACAAGGCGGTTATCATTTGTTCGGGAGAGTAAAGATTTTACGTTACCGTTATGACTGAAAGTTGTTCCGTTGGTGTGAAAACACATTCGCTGCGCTCATTGTTTTCACGTTCATATTGAATAGCTGTTCATATTGAGTTGAAGCGTAAATTCACTCACTGCGTTCGTGTATTTACGCTTCAAGGATAGTTGTTCCGTTAATAAAGAATAAGCGCAATTCACGAATTTAGGGTTTACAAAACGATTTCTCACGTTATGATTTAACCTTTTGTTCGTGAATGGCGCTTTTGATTTTATAGATATTTCGCTTATGCGGCAAATGTTTAACGAAAGTTTAGGGCGTTTCGCTTCTGCGGAAGCGACCAAGGGCTTTGCCCTCTGGACACCCACCACCTTTGAAAAGGTGGACGAAACTTTTGCTTGGCTTCGCATCACTGCAGCTTATTATTTCATCGAATGTACGCTGATTCTGTTGAGTGCTCTGCGCAGCTTTGCTTCTGCAATGTCAAGCTCGTGCTTATCTTTAAGCTGTTGGAGCTTTTCCCTTGCTTCCGCTTCGGAGCGTTTCGCCCAGTCAATGTCAATTTCATCCGACCATTCGACTGCATTTGCAATGATCGAAACCTTATTTCCGCCGACTTTGATTATACCCGACGAAAGCGCTGCGACCCTGAAGGTCCCGTCCTGATTTTTTATCTTTACGGGTCCCGACGGTAGGCTTGCCACAAGGCTTGTATGATTTGCGAGGATACCGATATCTCCCTCCGTTGTTCTGACGATCACCATTGATGTTTCATCGTCATAAAACGTCTTTTCGGGAGTAATGATCGAGAGTCTGAACTCTGCAGCCATTATTCCACCTCCGATCATTCAGCGTTCATGTTTTTCGCTTTTTCAACTACTTCGTCGATCGTGCCTGCGAAAAGGAATGCTGACTCGGGGAGGTCGTCGTGAAGACCTTCGATGATCTCCTTGAAGCCTCTGATGGTTTCCTTGAGCGGTACATACTTACCCTCATAGCCTGTGAACTGCTCCGCAACGGAGAACGGCTGTGAGAGGAAACGCTGTATCTTTCTTGCTCTTGAAACGGTGAGCTTATCTTCGTCGGAAAGCTCGTCCATACCCATGATAGCGATGATATCCTGGAGCTCTGTATAACGCTGGAGGATGTTCTGAACGGCTCTTGCGGTTTCGTAATGCTCTTTTCCGACGATATCGGGAGAAAGTATTCTCGAGGTCGAATCGAGCGGATCAACTGCAGGGTAGATACCGAGCGAAGCGATATCTCTTGAAAGAACCGTTGTAGCGTCAAGGTGTGCGAATGTTGTAGCAGGTGCAGGGTCTGTAAGGTCATCGGCAGGAACGTATACAGCCTGAACCGATGTGATAGAGCCCTTGCTCGTTGAAGTGATACGCTCCTGGAGAGCGCCCATTTCCGTTGCGAGCGTCGGCTGATAACCAACGGCGGACGGCATACGTCCGAGAAGTGCGGAAACCTCCGAGCCTGCCTGTGTGAAACGGAAGATATTGTCGATGAAGAGAAGAACGTCCTGTCCTTCAACGTCACGGAAATATTCAGCCATTGTAAGTCCCGAAAGACCTACTCTCATTCTTGCTCCGGGCGGTTCGTTCATCTGACCGTAAACGAGGACGGTCTTGTCGATAACTCCCGACTCGGTCATTTCGTTATAAAGGTCGTTGCCCTCACGGGTACGTTCTCCAACGCCTGTGAAAACGGAGATACCGCCGTGCTGGTTAGCGACGTTGTTGATAAGCTCCTGGATAAGGACCGTCTTGCCAACGCCTGCGCCTCCGAAAAGACCGATCTTACCGCCCTTGAGGTAAGGACAGATAAGGTCGATTACCTTGATACCTGTTTCAAGGATCTCGTTAGCGGCAGCCTGTTCTTCGTAGGACGGCGCTTCTCTGTGGATAGCCCATCTCTCTGCGTTTTCGGGAGCGGGCTTGTTGTCAACGGGTTCGCCGAGAATGTTGAAAATTCTTCCGAGCGTACCTCTGCCGACGGGAACGGTGATAGGACTGCCTGTATCAACTGCGTCAACACCTCTGACAAGTCCGTCCGTGGAGGACATAGCGATACATCTTACAACGTCATCGCCGATATGCTGTGCGACCTCGCAGACAAGCTTTTCACCGTTGTTGTCAATTTCTATTGCATTCAGAAGATTCGGAAGATTGTCCTTTTCATAAGCGATATCGACTACCGCACCGATGATCTGAACGACCTTTCCGATATTTTTCTGTGGCATCAAATGATCACCTCTTGTTTCAAATTGGGTGTGCGATCAAAAATTGCGATCGGGCGTTTAAACGGACGGTCATTCCTGTGCGGAAGCACCGCCGACGATCTCCGTGATCTCCTGAGTGATCGCGGACTGACGCGCTCTGTTGTAAACGAGCGAAAGATTGGAGATCATCTCTCCTGCGTTGTCCGAAGCGTTTTCCATAGCGCTTCTTCTTGCAGCCTGCTCTGCGGCAAAGCTTTCGACTATCGCAGAATAAACAACGCCTGTGATATATTTGGGAACAATGGCGTTAAAAACAGCCTCGGGCGATGGTTCATATATCGGAAGCTCACGCACCTTTTTTTCCTGCTTCGGGATATCGAGCGGAAGGATAGGGCTGAACTTTGCGACCTGTGAGAGCGTTGAAACGAACTCGGTCGAAACAAGCTCCACCGATGTGACCTCGCCTTTAAGATACGGTACAACTATATCATCGGCAATGGCAGCTGCGCCGTTTATGCGCAGATCCTGACCGACATTGACATAGGTCTGTACAACATCATAGCCGTGCTTGGTAAAATATTCGGCTGATTTTTTGCCGACAGCAAGAACCTTGACCTTGCTGCCCTCTTCCGTAAGCTCTTTTATACGAGCTGCTGCAAGCTTTGTTATATTTGAGTTAAAGCCGCCTGCAAGACCTCGGTCGCCTGCGATAACGACAAGCATTACCGTGCCTGCGCCCTGCTGCTTACGGGTGAAGGGAGAAAAGAAGTTCTCATTTTCGGATTGGATCTCGCACATTGTTTCATGCAGCGATTTATAGAACGGACGAGCCTTGTCTGCTTTTTCCTTAGCCTTTCGCAGCTTCGAGGACGAAACTACTTCCATGGCTTTGGTTATCTGCAGAGTGGACTCAACGCTCTTGATACGCCTTTTTATGCTTTTCATATTGCCCGAAGCCATACAAAATCCATCCTTTCTTTACCTTTTTTCAGTCAGCGGTTCAAGCCTTTGCGGCAAGGAACTTCTTGACAAACTCATTGAGCGCTTCCTTGAGCTCATCCTCTGCCTCGGGGGTGAGAACCTTCTGCGTTCTGATAGTTTCGGTAATGTCGGGGTGAGATTCTGCGATGAAATCGAACATTTCGTTCTGGAATTCGAGAACATCCGAAACGTCGATATCCTTGAGATAGTTATGCGTTACGGCATAGATGATAAGAACCTGATTTTCAACGGCGATAGGCGAATTTCTGTCCTGCTTGAGAACTTCAACAACTCTTTCGCCGAGTGCAAGACGCTCCTTTGTGTCCTTATCGAGGTCGGAGCCGAACTGTGAGAACGACTGAAGTTCACGATACTGCGAGTATGTGAGCTTGAGCGAACCGGAAACCTTTTTCATAGCCTTGATCTGCGCAGCGCCGCCTACACGGGATACGGAGATACCGGGGTTTACGGCAGGACGGATACCTGCGTTGAAAAGGTCTGTTTCGAGGAATATCTGACCGTCTGTGATGGAAATAACGTTTGTGGGGATATATGCCGAAACGTCGCCTGCCTGCGTTTCAATGATAGGAAGCGCGGTAAGCGAGCCGCCGCCGTAGTTTTCGTTAAGGCAGCAAGCACGTTCGAGCAGTCTTGAATGGAGATAGAATACATCTCCGGGGTAAGCTTCACGTCCCGGCGGACGCTTGAGGAGAAGGGAAAGCGTACGGTAAGCAACAGCGTGCTTCGACAGGTCGTCATAGACGCAGAGTACGTCCTTGCCCTGCTCGAGGAAGTATTCACCCATTGCACAGCCCGAATAAGGAGCTATATACTGCAGCGGTGCGAGCTCGGAAGCTGTTGCGGAAACGACAATGGTATAATCCATTGCGCCGTTCTTTTCAAGCGTTTCAACAACGTTTGCAACTGTGGAACGCTTCTGACCGATGGCAACATAGATACAGATAACGTCCTTGCCCTTCTGATTGATGATAGTATCGAGCGCGATAGCAGTTTTACCTGTCTGTCTGTCGCCGATGATAAGCTCACGCTGACCTCTGCCGATAGGGATCATAGCGTCGATAGCCTTGATACCTGTCTGGAGAGGACGGCTTACTGATTTTCTTGTGATGATACCGAGAGCGGTCTTCTCGATAGGCATGGTCTTATCCGTAAGGATAGCGCCCTTGCCGTCGATAGGCTGACCGAGCGAGTTTACGACTCTTCCGAGAAGCTCCTCACCTACGGGAACGGACATGATGCGTCCCGTTCTCTTTACGGTATCGCCCTCCTTGATACCCGAGTCCGAACCGAGCATAACCGCTCCGACAAACTCCTGTTCAAGGTTGAGCGCCATGGCATAAACGCCGTTTTCAAACTCAAGGAGTTCGCCGGACATACATTTTTCAAGTCCGTGGATCCTTGCGATACCGTCGCCGACCGTGACAACGGTTCCGGTATCGGAAAGCTCGATCTTTGAATTGTAGTTCTTGATCTGTTCTTTGATTATACCGGTGATCTCATCCGGGCGTAAATCCATCATTACACCAACTTTCATAATTTATTTATGCTTAAATTTTCTGATTTGCTTAAATTCTCGTGTTTTGATCTTTAAGCGATCGTACCCTTTATCTGTTTGCGGAGCGATTCAAGACGATTCTTTACAGTACCGTCAAGGAGCGTTCCGTTGTAGCTGACCTTCATTCCGCCGATAAGGGAGCTGTCGGTCTTTTCTTCAAGAATTATCTTCTTGCCATAGACCTTTTCAAGCTTGTCGATAAGCTTGTCCCGCTGTTTGTCCGAAAGAGGTCTGTCGGAAGTCACCGTTACTTCGGCAATTCCGCTCTTGTCGTACCATCTCTCCTTGTAGCAGTCCGCTATCTCCGGGAGATGATCCGCACGGCTCTTTTCGGTCAAAACGCAAAGGAAGTTGAACATCTGGTCGGAAACTCTGCCCTTGAAGATCTTTTCAGCAGCTTCGAGCCTTTCCGCAACACTTAATGTAGGGGATCTCAGAAGCTTTGATACCTCGGGGGTTTCCTGCCATATCTTTTTAAGAGCCATAAGCTCGTTAAAAGTCTCCTCTGCGCAGTTCTGCTCGGCGGCAAGTTCAAACAAAGCTTCGGAGTACACATTTCCAACCGAACCTGCCATAAGAACCTGACCTTTCCCGATTATTCTCCGATGCCGTCGATAAAGCTGTCAATAAGCTCATCGTGGGTCTTGGGGTCGATCTCTTTAGAAACGACCTTTTCTGCGATCGAGATCGCAATATCGGAAATATCGTCCTTTATCTGATTAACAGCGCGTTTCTTTTCCTTTTCGATGTCAGCATTAGCCTTGACTGTGATCGCACGAGCCTCGTCCTGAGCCTCGGAAATGATCTCGTCGGAGCGCTTCTGCGCCTTTTTGGTGGCATTCTTGATTATTTCAGCCGACTCTTCCTTTGCGCCAGCGAGCTTTTCGGTGTATTCAGCCTCGAGCTCCTTGGCGTTTTTCAGCTTTTCGTCAGCTTCCTCGTATGTTTTTTCGACTTCCGTCTTTCTCGCTTCAAGAATAGCGTTCACCTTGTCAAAAAGAAAATGCTTGACAACAAGAAACAGGATCAAAAGGTTAGCCAGAGTGCCTACGATCGTGGTCAGATCAATTGAGAAAAATTCCAAATTAGTTGACATAGGCTTATTCTGCCTCCCGTTCTAAATTTCTTTTAATCTTAACCCAAGTACTTGAGGAACGGATTAGCGAACAGGAGCATGATAGCAACGAACAGACCGTAGATACCTGTTGTTTCGGCAACAGCGCATCCAACGAACATTGTCGGTGTAACTTGACCCTTGATCTCGGGCTGGCGGCCGATAGTTTCGATAGTCTTGCCGACTGCGTAGCCTTCACCGATACCGGGGCCGATACCTGCGATCATTGCAAGTCCTGCGCCGATCGCCTGACCTGCGAGTACAATACTCTGAGCCTGCAATAAAGCTTCGTTTTCCATAGTTAAATAACCTCCAAAAATTGAATTTGAACTTATTCGCGTCCCATCTGAATATAGATCATTGTAAGCATGATAAATACATAGGACTGGATCGTACCGGAGAAAAGGTCAAAATAGACCGATAAAACCGCAGGAATACCTATCTGGAAGATATTGAAGTAATAGGTTTCCGCATGGATACCGATAAGATTGTAGAGCGCTCCGCTTGCCGAACCGAGAGCCGCATAAAGGATGATCGTGATGATCATACCGCCTGCAACGTTGCCGAAAAGACGAAGTGCCATAGCAACGGGAGTTGCGATCTCGCTTATGATGTTGAGCGGATTTATCATCGTTTTAAGGTATTTTCCGATACCCTGCGTCGATATCTTATTATACGTTATAAGCACGAACGTCACCGCCGCAAGTGTGCCTGTAACGCTGATGTCGGCAGTGATGCTTCTGAAGCCGAGCATCGAAATGAGCGTTCCCAGCAGGATATAACAGAACAGCGCACCTATATAAGGAGCATAGCCCATACAGTCAGCACCCATATTATCGCGCACCATCTTATTGCAGAAATTTACGATATATTCCGCTGCGCATTGTTTTTTGCCTGCAGGAACTTTCTGCATATTGTGCGTAAGAATAAGGCAGACTGCCAGAACGGCGAGGATAACGAGCCAACCCGTAACGACCGATTCGGAAATAGCGAATCTGATGTTTCCCTCTTCGTCAAGAAGCTGTATCATCCGTCTTGGTCCCTGCACGTCTATATTCATAGATCTTTCCCCTCCTTCCGTTTTTTCACCGCCGCATCAAGAGTGTAGCTCCAGCGAGGATACATCGTCGGGATCGCAGCCATAACAACGTTCGCCCACCCTGTCAGTACGCAAAAAGCAAAAAGGCAGCCCATTATCGCAAATCTGCCGATGTAGGAAAAAGCCATGAGCCTTTTTGCGGCGCCGACCTGTCTTTCAACGGCGTGCTCGGAGGATATCCCGAGTATCACGAAATTGAGCAGCATAACGAACGTTCCAAGCAGCAGTCCGAGCAGCATATCCACCCGAAACCCGAAGAACGGCAGCGTGATTAAGTATAAGATGCCGTCAAATATCAAAGTGCGCGGCAAAAGGAAGGACAGTTCCTTATTTATCATGGCACTGAACAGCTTTATCCTCACACTTTTCACCTCCGGCATAATAAACTTATAGTATTATACCATAAAACGCATAAATTTGCAACAAGCATTTAATAAATATGTCTAAAAAATATGATTAAATATAATGGGTTTTTGTAGTGCAAATTGCAAAAAAATGATCTTAACCTCAATTATACTTCAACAAAACCCGATAAAAACCGCCTGTGATCCCACTTTCTATGTTTAAAATGCCCGATTTATGTCATAATAAACAAAACGGCTAACTAAAAGCATACGGATTTAGCGATAATTGACCCTTGACAAACAGTATGCCTGTACGGTATAATAATAAGGCTGAATTCGGGGCGTAACTCAGTTTGGTAGAGTGCTTGGTTTGGGACCAAGATGCCGCAGGTTCGAGTCCTGTCGCCCCGACCATTCATTTTTCGTCAGAAAAGCAGAGAATGTGAACGATTTGTAAATAATGCAAATTCCTATTGACAAATAAAGCTTCTTGTGTTAGAATGTAATAGTCGCTTGAAACGATAACAGAAAAGATCAGATTCAAGCTGGTGTAGCTCAGTTGGTAGAGCAGCTGATTTGTAATCAGCAGGTCGGGGGTTCGAGTCCGTCCACCAGCTCCAATTTCTAAACAGCATCAAAACTGTTTAGATATTTTTTTGGAGGAGTTCCCGAGTGGCCAAAGGGGGCAGACTGTAAATCTGTTGCTTCGGCTTCGGTGGTTCGAATCCACCCTCCTCCACCATGTAAATACCTTGCAGATCCGTCTGCAAGGTTTTTTTGTACCATAATATATTTGTGTATAATAAATATATTATATATAGTAGTGTTAAAAATATATAGGCAATACCAACTTTTTCAAGGAAATCAAAGGAAGTTTAAAATCTGTCGGAATGAATTGCCGACAAAATTAAGGAAGGGATTCTTATGGTAAGAGAAGATTTAAGAAACGTTGCGATCATTGCTCACGTTGACCACGGCAAAACCACCCTTGTTGACGAAATGTTAAAGCAGGGCGGCGCTTTCCGTGAAAATCAGGAAGTTGCAGACCGTGTAATGGACTCAAACGATATCGAGCGTGAACGCGGAATCACGATCCTTGCAAAAAACACCGCAGTAAACTACAACGGCATCAAGATCAACATCATCGACACCCCGGGTCACGCAGACTTCGGCGGAGAGGTTGAGCGTGTTCTTAAAATGGTTGACGGCGTTGTTCTCCTTGTCGACGCAGCGGAAGGCTGTATGCCGCAAACTCGTTTCGTTCTCCAGAAGGCGCTTGAAATGGGTCACAAGATCATCGTTGTCGTTAATAAAATCGACCGTCCCGATGCGCGTCTTGACGAGATCGGCGATGAGATACTTGAGCTCCTCCTCGACCTTGACGCAAGCGACGAGCAACTCGAAAGCCCCGTCCTCTTCTGCTCCGGCCGTGCAGGTACAGCTTCGCTCAGCCAGTATGAAGCAGGAACAGACCTTGTTCCGCTCTTTGAAACTATCGTAAACTATATCCCTGCTCCCGAGGGCGACCCCGAAGGACCTATGCAGATGCTCATCTCCTCTATCGACTACAATGATTATGTCGGCAGAACAGGCATCGGCAGAATTGAAAGAGGCACGATCAGGGTAAACGAGGCTGTTACAGTCGGCGATTACCACGAGAACCGCAAGCCCTACAACAGCAAGATCGTTACTATCTACCAGATCGAAGGACTCAACAAGGTTCCCGTTCAGGAAGCTTCCGTCGGCGATATCGTGTGGATCTCGGGTATCGAAGATATCACTATCGGCGATACGCTCTGCGACAGCTCCAAGTTTGAACCGCTTCCGTTCGTAAAGATCTCCGAACCGACAGTTGAGATGACCTTCTCCGTAAATGACAGTCCGTTCGCAGGCCGTGAGGGTAAATTCGTTACTTCCAGACAGCTCCGTGAGCGTCTTTTCAAGGAAACTCTCCGTGACGTTTCCCTCCGTGTTTCCGAAACAGAGAACACGGACTCCTTCCGTGTTGCAGGCAGAGGTGAAATGCACCTTTCCATCCTTATCGAAAATATGCGCCGTGAGGGTTATGAGCTCTCCGTTTCCACACCGAAGGTTCTTATGAGGGAGATCGACGGCGTTATGTGCGAACCTATCGAGCGCCTTGTTATCGACGTCCCCGAGGACGGCGTTGGCGCAGTTATGGAAAAGCTCGGCAGCAGAAAGGCAGAGCTTCAGTCAATGCACCCGTCCGGCAGCAGAATGAGAATAGAGTTCCTTATCCCTTCAAGAGGTCTTTTTGGCTACAAGTCCGAATTCCTCACCGACACAAAGGGCGAAGGCGTTATGAACAGCGTTTTCGACAGCTACCAGCCTTATAAGGGCGATATCCCGAGAAGAAACACAGGCTCGCTCGTTTGCTTTGAAACAGGCGAATCCATCACCTACGGTCTTTACAACGCACAGGAAAGAGGTACGCTCTTCATCGGTGCAGGCGTTCCCGTTTACGAGGGTATGATCGTCGGTCAGTCGCCAAAGGCAGAAGACCTTGTTATCAATGTCTGCAAGAAGAAGCACCTCACAAACACCCGTGCAAGCGGTTCGGACGATGCGCTTCGCCTTATTCCGCCGAGGATCCTCTCTCTTGAAGACAGCCTTGAATTCATCGCCGATGACGAGCTTCTTGAAATTACACCAAAGAGCATCCGCATCAGAAAGAGAATACTTGACAACTCTCTCCGTGCAAAGACAAGAGCGAAGCTCGGACAGTAAATTAATGCGTAATGCATAATTCGTAATGCGTAATTATTATGTTTGCACCAAAATAGTCACATAAAGCGTAATCATTGTTTCATTATAATTATTTTAAATTTGTAGGGGACGGGTTTCCCGTCCCGTTTATAGCCGCACACACAAACCGACCGTGTGTGCGGTGTTTTTATCAAAAAACACAAAGGGAGATGATATATTTGTACCAAAGTGAATTTACAGAAGCAGCCGCAGAACAACTTGCCGCCGATTACGGCTGCTATAAAAGTGACTTTTTCGTAGAAGAGAATATCGTTGTCCCGAACAAGCCGAAAATCGGCAGCAGAACGGTCTTTGACGAAACTCCGTTCTTCCGTATGGCAACAATGGGCAGGAACGCAGTGATCTCCGCAGATGAAAGGCTCATCCCCTTCTTTGAGCAGCTTTGCCCCAAGTATTCGGGAGCGGAATTGTTCAGCGGAAAGGTGCAGTACCTTATAAACTGCAAGCTTGCCGAATACAACAAGTCGATCGGCGATGTAAACATCTACTTTCTCCCCGATATTCCCTATAAATACCACCCAAAAAGCGGAATAAACCTCAAAATTTTCGAAGAAAACGAGATAAAATCGGAGCTTTATCAGCATAAGGAGTTCACCAACGCACTTTTATATAAGGATCAGGGCAAAAGAACCGATAAAGTCGCAGTCTGCGCACTGAACGGGAACGATATCATTGCAATGGCAGGCGCAAGCAGCGACAGCGAGCGTTTCTGGCAGATCGGCATTGACGTAAAGAAGGAATTCCGTGGGCTTGGCATAGGCTCGGAGTGCGTAAAAGCGCTTACATACGAAATAATGGCGCACGGAGCTATCCCCTACTACGGAACATGGAGCGGAAACATCGCTTCGCAGAATGTGGCAAAATCAGCCGGATACCGCCCGGTATGGACGGAGATGTTTGCACAAAACATTATTTAATGCGTAATGCGTAATTCGTAATGCGTAATTAATACATCGCTATAATTTGTTTTAAAAAAAGAACTATTCACGTTTTGCTTTCGTGAATAGTTCCTTTTTATTATATCTATGGTTTTCAAAATAATTACGCAATTACGATGCACAGCTTCGCAGTGCATTACGAATTACGAATTAATTTTACGCTCTGAGCTCTGCGCCGAGCTTTGCAAGCTCTTTGAGTACACGCTTCATTGCTGCGTCTGCCTGTTCATCGGTAAGTGTGCCTTCGTGCGAACGCATCGAAATAGCAAATGCTACGGACTTCTTGCCTTCGCCTACCTGCTTGCCCTTGTAAACGTCGAAAAGCTCTACCGTTTCAAGGATGTTTCCTACTGCGCTCTTGATAGCCTTTTCAAGCACTGCAACTGCAAGCTTATCTTCGCATACAACAGCGATATCACGTGTAGTTGCAGGGAACTTCGGCAGCGGCTTATAAACCTTATCGCCGACCTCTGCTGCAATTTCCATCATTTCGGGGACTTCAAGCTTTGCGGCATAAGCCTTTACGCCGATACCGTAGTTTTCAAGAACAACGGGGGCAAGCTCGCCGAGGATACCGAAAACCTTGCCGTTCTTGCTTACAACTGCACATCTGCCGGGGTGGAAAGCGCTTGCTTCGGGGTAAACTGCAGTATCTGTGCAAGCCTCAAAGTCACATTCGCCCAGACCCATTTCGTCAAGTACAGCCTCGATCTTGCCCTTGAGGAGGAAGAAATCGGCGTCCTTGCCGTACATACCAACTGCAAGTCTTGCAGGCTCTTCGGGGAGTTCCCTGCCCGAAACGGGGATATACTCGTTGCCGATCTCAAAGAGGTAAGCTTCGGCGTTTCGGTTGTTGTAGTTTCTTGCGAGGACTTCACACATTGAAGGAATGATAGTTGTTCTCATTACTGAGGTATCTTCGCCGAGAGGATTTGTGATAGTGACCGTCTTGCGGAGTGTGCTGTCGGCAGGAAGATTGATCTTGTCGAAGTACCTCGGGCTTACGAAAGAGTAAGTCGAGATCTCGTAGCAGCCGAGAGCTGTCATTGTGTTAGCAAGCTTGCGCTCAAACTTCTGCTTCGGTGTGAGCTGTGCCTGTGCGACACCTCTGATAACGGTTTTCGGGATGTTGTTGTAGCCGTAAAGACGGGCAACTTCCTCTGCGATATCCGACTTGCACTCGATATCAACTCTGTATGCAGGAGCGTAAGCAACGCCGTCCTTTACGGTGAAATCAAGCTTGTTGAGATAGCTTATCATCTTTTCTTCGGGGATATCTGTGCCGAGGAACTTGTTTATCCATTCTGCGCTGAACGGAGCAGACTTCTGTGTGTCAACGCCGTTTGAAACCTTGATATACTCCGTTACAACTTCGCCGCAGCCGAGCATTTCAACGAGTTCAAGAGCACGCCTTAATGCAGGTTCAGCCATTCTCGGGTCAAGACCCTTTTCAAAGCGTGAGGAAGCGTCTGTTCTCATACCGAGAGCCTTTGCCGTTGTACGCACGGAAGCACCGTCAAAGCAGGCTGCTTCAAAAACAACGTCAACTGTATCGTCCATGATCCCACTGTATTCGCCGCCCATTACGCCTGCAACTGCAACAGGCTTTTGTGCGTCTGCGATAACGAGCATATTTTCTGTAAGCTCACGCTCAACACCGTCAAGAGTTGTGATCTTTTCACCACTCTTTGCACGGCGGACGTCGATCGACGAGCCTTCAAGGTAACGGATATCAAAAGCGTGCATAGGCTGACCGTATTCAAGCATTACATAGTTCGTGATATCGACAAAATTATTGATAGGACGAACGCCGCTTGCACGAAGACGCTCACGCATCCAGCGTGGGGACATTCCGATCTTTACGTTCTTTACAACAGCAGCGATATATGTCGAGCATTTTTCCTTGTCGGAGATAGTAACGCTCTTTAAGCTGTCCTTTGCGCTGCCGCCGATGCCCTTGATAACGGGTTCGTGAAGATTGAGCGGCAGGTCAAATGTAGCCGCAGTTTCACGGGCAAGACCGATAACGCTCATGCAGTCGGGGCGGTTGGAAGTGATCTCGAATTCAACAGCTGTATCGCCAAGACCGATAGCTTCCTTTATATCCATACCGAGTTTAAGCTCGGGGCAGCCCTCTTCCTGCTGTAAAAGGAAGATGCCGTCTGCGATAGCGTAGGGGAAATCGTGAGTTGTAAGTCCGAGCTCGCCGAGTGAGCAAAGCATACCGTTCGATTCAACGCCGCGGAGCTTGCCCTTCTTGATCTTAACGCCGCCCGGAAGTGTTGAGCCGTCCATTGCAACGGGAACGATGTCGCCTGCCTTAACGTTGGGCGCACCCGTAACGATCTGGATAGGCTCGCCGTTTCCTGCTGTGCCTACATCGACCTGACATACGACAAGGTGGTCGGAATTTTCGTGCGGAACGACGGAAAGAAGCTTTCCGACAACTACCTTGCTTATCTCTTCGCCCTCGGTTTCATAGCGCTCAACTTTAGAGCCGCTTATTGTAAGACCCGAGCAGAATTCCTTTATACTCATATCTCCGATATCAACATAATCGGAGAGCCATTTCATTGAAAGATCCATTTTATAAAACCTCCAAATTATTATTTGAGAATTGATAACTGATGATTTGCCTTCGGGAAATCTAAACAGTTCTTGAATAATGTTAATAAAAACTATTTCCTACGGTTGATACTTAAGAACAAGTATCAGACATTTTCTGTGCTTTCCTTATCTTGCTTTGAGTCAAGATATTCCAAAAACTCTTTTGTGCCGATTTGGCTCGGCGTAAGCCCGTATTCCTTTCCGTTATTCATACGGAACAAAATGGTTACGGCAGGACCCTCAGTCACGGAATATATCCGTTCTATATCGTCATAGCTAAAGGTGACCGGCTTTGAAAGGAAATGCATTATCGTGAATTTTTCCTCTCCCCAGTACCAAATGTTTTTTGCAGCGGCAACGCCGCAAAATGCCGAAAGCACCGCCAAAAAGATGAATACCGCAAATACCGCTATCGAGGACATAACTGCAAAATTAACTATTATTCCTGCTATAACAAGCACTCCGGCAAAAATATAAAGTCCTATGGTTACCCCTTTGCCCGAGCAGATACATCCTAATGGTTCGTAATCCAATTTGCTGCTGTTATTATCTGTCATTTTATCCCCTCCATTTTTCGATTAGGAATAACATTTCACATTATTCAAGAATTGTTTAGACTTCCCGAAGGTGATCTTATATTCAGATCAGAACTGACCCAAGAATCTCATATCATTCTCATAAAGCAATCTCATATCGCCTATCTTGTAGCGACCCATTGTGATTCTTTCAAGACCGATGCCGAACGCAAAGCCGCTGTAGACCTCGGGGTCGATGCCGCAGCCTTCAAGAACCTTCGGGTGAACCATACCTGCGCCGAGGAGTTCAATATAACCCTCGTTCTTGCAGAGAGGACAGCCTGCGCCGTGGCAGTTGAAGCACATCATATCAACTTCTGCGGAAGGCTCTGTATAGGGGAAGTGGTGGGGGCGAAGTCTTATCTGACAATCCTCGCCGTAGATTCTCTTCATAAGCAGTTCAAGCGTGCCGTTGAGGTCAGCCATTGTGATGCCCTTGTCAACAACGAGTCCCTCTATCTGGTGGAAGAGAGGTGAATGTGTTGCGTCGACCGTGTCGGAGCGGTAAACTCTGCCCGGGGAGATGATCCTGATAGGGGGCTTCTTGTTTTCCATCGTTCTTATCTGAACGGAGGAAGTCTGTGTACGGAGAACAACATTGTCGTTGATGTAGAATGTATCCTGCGTATCTCTTGCAGGGTGATGCTTCGGCATATTGAGTGCCTCGAAGCAATAGTGGTCTGTTTCGACCTCGGGGCCTTCTGCGATCTCAAAGCCCATTCCGAGGAAAACTTCCTTGATATCGTTGAGCGTAGCTGTGAGAGGATGAAGCTTACCGACCTTCTGCTTTGTTCCGGGCATTGTAACGTCAAGCGTTTCAGCTTCAAGCTGCTTCTTCGCAAGCTCTGTTTTGAGCGACTGCATACGAGCGGAGATGTTCTCCTCGATATCGGAACGAACCTTGTTTGCAAGCTGTCCGATAACGGGACGCTCCTCTGCGGAAAGTCCGCCCATCTGCTTTAAAATTCCCGTAAGCTCGCCCTTTTTGCCGAGGAATTTTACTCGGAGGGTTTCCAGCACATCAAGGCTTTCGCACTTGTCAAGCTCCTCATGCGCAAGATTCCTGATCTTTTCAAGCTGCTCTTTCATAAATTTGACCATTCCTTTCCGTGTTCCGCTCTCCTGCGGAACTGTTGATTCATAATTTCGCCAACTAAAAAAGCCTGCCCCTCATCGGGACAAGCCATAGCCTGCTTATAACCACCCATTTTTATAAAGGAACTATCATTCCCCTTGCCTTAACGCAGCATACGTCATCGGCTACAAGCGTTTTTGGCGCCTTCACCGCTGCCACTCACGGAGCGAAATTTCAGCTTTGCTGTATCTGAAGATCTTCCAGCCTCGGATCCTCTCTCTGACAAAAGCCTGTCTGTCGGCTTTGATTAGATACCCGGTTGCAGAGCCTACAACTCTTTAAACGTGTTTATTTACAGATGTATTTTTTATAAAAACACTGACAAAAACGTTAAACTGCTGTCAGTATTTTTATTATATAACATATTTTCAAAAAAAGCAAGTATTTTTACTTGAAAATAAATAATTTCTATGTTATAATGTATAAAAGAATCATGTCGGATCGTTATTTTGTCGGTTTATATCATAGATCGGCTGAAATAACATCGTTTTTTTATCGGAAAGGAGCTGCCCGAAAATCTCCGGGCATTTTGTATTATGGATGTTTTTGTTGAACAGCTTGTAAAAAAGCCTGCGGACGGAAAAACGCTCGCACTGAAGATCCTTATCGTTCTCGGGATCGTGATCGTTTCATCGTTCTGCCTTTATCTCACCCTGCTCGGAATAGTCGTGGCGCTGCTGCTCGTATTTGCGGCTATATACGGCGGAATTTACCTGATATCGGGACTTAACGCCGAATATGAGTACATTGTCACCAACGGTGAGATCGACATCGACAAGATAATCGCACAGCGCAAGAGAAAGCGCCTTATCACCGCAAAGCCGTCAAAGTTTGAGGCCTTCGGAAAGCTTGCGGACGCCGCTCCCGTATCGGGTATAACCATTGTCGAAGCGAGCGGTATCTCCGATGAGGACGCCGAGGACTACTACATCGACTTCACACATGATTCCTTCGGAAAGGTAAGACTTGTTTTCACCCCGACCGAACGCACCATTGAAGCTATAACCCCGTTTCTCCCCCGTCCTGTCAAGGTAGAATACGACAAGAAATACAGAAACTGATATGATTTTTGCACAACGTACTGTTTATGCAAAAAACCGGTATAAGGAGAGAATTTTATGATAATGGAAGCTTACCATGCTGATATGCCCCACATGAAAGAGCTTGTAAAAAAACCGAAATTCATTTCAAGAGTATATTCTCCGCAGGAGATGAAATTCATCATGGGAAAGAACTTCTCCCCGAACACCATGGCTGAAATGTACTGCGCAAAGATCGCAATGAAAAAGGCTATCGGAGCGCGTTTCAGAGGCTGCAGCATACAGGAGATATCCGTCCTTACCGATTATTCGGGAACATACTATGTAAGCCTGTCGGGAGAAGCAAAAAAAAGACTTGTTTCCACAAAAATGAAGATCAGCGTTTCCTGCTCACATTCAAAGACCATGGCAATGGCAACGGTACTGATAGAATTCTGACGCCGTTATTGACGCAGCAAAGCAAACGTTATTTTTGATGCCGTGCAGAATATCTGTGCGGCTCTTTTTGTATATGTGAAAGGAATGAACAAAATGAACGGGATCTACTATGCAACACCGCATCAGATGAAGGATATCGAGCGTTATTCGGACGAACACGGCGTTTCCTACCGTGAGCTTATGGAAAACGCAGGCGCTGCCGCAGCCGAGCTTGTCTGCAAGCTTTCATCGGAATATGACCTCGGCGGCGGCGTTATGATACTCTGCGGAAAGGGCAACAACGGCGGCGACGGCTTTGTGCTCGCCCGTGATCTTTTCAGCGTCGGAACAACGGTCTATGTTGTCCTTACGAGCGGCGACCCTGCGACCGAGCTTGCAGGCTATGAATACTGTCAGCTCGGCGAATGCGGCATAGACGTTCTCGATCTAAATGACAATATCGACAAGGTTTTCTCGCTGTTCTCGTCCTGCTCTCTGATCGTTGACGCCGTCTACGGCACAGGCTTTCACGGCGAACTTCCACCCGAGATAAAAGCTTGCTTCAGCTTTGCAAAGCGCTGCAAAAAGCCGATCGTTGCACTTGATACCCCCTCGGGCGGAAACTGCCTTACAGGCGAAGCGGAGGAGGACGTTCTCCAATGCGATCACACTATCACCTTCGGCTGCGTAAAAACGGGTATGCTCTGCGAACCGCTCCGTTCGCTCTGCGGCAGGATAACCGTTGCGGATATCGGCTTCACCGAGGAATGCTTTGAGTCTGTCCCCTATGTTGCGAAGCAGCTTGACGAAGAATATGTAAAGTCACTCTTCCCCAAACGTGCAGAAGACTGCTACAAAAACCAATTCGGACACCTTTTCAACGTTTCGGGCTGCGGAAAAATGAGCGGCGCTGCGCAGATGTCCACCCTTGCTGCACTTCGAAGCGGCGTCGGACGTCTGACTTTAGCCTCTACAAGCGAAGTAACAAACCGCCTTGCACCTTTTGTTTTTGAAGCAACATTTCTACCCCTTGAAGCCGCAAAGGACGGCTCTGTTTCCGCAAAAGCAGCCGATACTCTTATAAACGAGCTGAAAAACGCAACGGCTGTATCGGTCGGCAGCGGCTTGTCCCATACAAAGGATACCGAAGCGATCGTCAAGGCTGTTATCGAAAACACTGACTGCCCCGTAATTATTGACGCAGACGGCATAAACTGTGTATGTTCCTGCATAGATATTATCAGAAACACAAAGGGCAGGCTTATCCTCACTCCGCACCTCGGCGAGCTTAAACGCCTTTATGCGGCAGCCTTCGACAGCAATTTCCCCGACAGACTCACTATGGCGCAGAAGATCGCCCGTGAATTTGACGTTATCGTTGCAGCGAAGGGCGTTCCGAACTATATTGTCGGAAATGACAGACTTTTCATCTGCAGGGCAGGAACCCCCGGTCTTGCCAAGGGCGGAAGCGGCGATGTCCTCGCGGGTATTATCGGCGCATTTGCGGCGGTGGGACTTGCACCGTCCGACGCTGCTGCGGCAGGAGTATTCGTCCACGGCAAAGCTGCGGATATCGCCCGTGACAAGCTATCCGAAACGGGTATGCTGCCGCGCGATGTAATAGAAGCTCTCCCCTATGTGTTCAAGGCTTGGAACAGATAGGATGCCGATTCGCTTACCGCGATCAAAAGCCCTCTGTTTCAAAGAGGAGCCCCCTTTGCCGGTTCGCAGGTCACTTTGCGAAATGCCCAAAGCTGGCGGCTCGGTATCGATAAATACTGCTTTATCGGTAGTGTTCTAACAAACGGAGGGTTTTGTTTATGTCATCACGCATAAGACGTTTTGCAATACTTTTTGTAACTTCAATTGTATTATTTACAGGATGTAAATTTATTAAAGACACTATCATCCCGAAAAAGCCGCAGCTTGACAAGGCTTTCTCCTGCAATTTTGAACTAACGGCATTCGAGGATGACCGTGACAGCAAAATGACCGTTTCGGGTGATCTGACCCGATACGGCACAGGAATTTGGGAGATGAATATTCTTTCGCCCGATACTGTCAAGGGACTGAACATCAAATACAACGAGGGCAGTACAAATGTTACTCTCGGCAGTCTTACACTTGATATCGAAACCGAAAAGCTTAACGATTCGGCTATGTTCAAGCGCATCTTTGACGCTTTCGACTCCTGCGCAGCAATGCGCGGTGCAGAGCTTTACGATAACGGCGAAGCTGCCGTCTACAATGGTGCAGACTGCACGATCGCATTCGACAAGGAAACACTCATTCCGACCCTTATCACCTTTTCGGACGGGATAACCGTAAGCATTTCATCCTTCTGCGATCTTTTTTCGGATGAAACAACTGCTTCCGAAACGCAGCCTGCCACTCAATCAAAATAACAAAAATGCACACAACACTTTTCGGTATTGTGTGCATTATATTTTGATCAATCAGTATCAATACTGTGAAACATAGTCCGTAGGATCAAGGTAATAACCGTTTGAACGGATCTCAAAGTGGAGATGATTACCTGTTGAATATCCGGTAGATCCGACATATCCGATGAGCTGTCCCTTTACAACATATTCGCCATAGCTTATTGCGATGCTGCTCATGTGAGCATACATTGTAACATTTCCGTCATCGTTTGCGATTATTACGCTGTTGCCGTAGCCGTCATACTTGTTTGCGGCTCTTGTAACTGTACCTGCAGCTGCAGCGTAGATCGGAGTTCCGTAAGGAGCTGCAATGTCGATACCCTTATGACCTCTTCCGTCACCCTTGTAAGCGGAGATGTAACCGCCATCAACGGGCCAGAAATATTCGCCTGAGCCGCCGCTGCCTGTGCTTACCGCTGTGCTTGTAGGTCTTGTTCCGACTCTCACCTGCTTTGTAACAGGTTCGGAAAGAACGATTCGGCTCTGTTCATTTCTCGAGATCGCAACGCCGTTTTTGTATGTAACAAGCGCTGTGACCTCTGCTTCGCCTTCAACACCGGCAACATCGACCTTTGTTTCACCCTTGTAAAGGTCGTCGTCTTCGGTCTTGACTATTTCATAATCAATAGGAACATTGTAGGTTTCTGTCTTTGTAACGAGCGTCTGGAGATAAGGAACCTCGGCAGAAAGCTCAATTACAGCACCCACGGGACAGAATAATGTAATATCCTGTATCGGATCGCCCTCGAAAACCGCAGGACAAGCAAGAAGCTCATCGAGCGAGATGTCATTGTGCGATGCGATGTTCCACGGGTTATCGCCGCTCTGTACCTCGTAGTAAACAGGTTCTGCTGCGATAGAACCGAGCTTGTCGATGATATCCTGCTGCGAAACTATCTCGGTAGGATAAACGAACTGCTCGTATGTGTATTCGACCGACTTATCGAAGCCGACCGAAACAACATCGGGGTCTTCCATGTAGGGTTCCTTCAATTCCTCGATGTATTCTTCGATCTGATCCGTTGATTCAACAGCGGCATAGTAGCTGCCGTTTATCATTACGGTATAAGCTCTGACCTTTCCGTCAAGCTCATCGGAGGTAAGTGCATCTGCAGCTTCCTCTGCTTCTTCCTCGAGGGAATCCGGAGCAGGCTGCTGATCTTCTTCGGGAAGTGTGATATCTATCTGCTCCTGCATCTTTTCGATAAGCTCGACTTCATCTATGATCTCGTCCATAGAGTTGATCGGCTTGATCGAAAGGTTTGTGCTTACGAGCGCTGTATCATCTGTGGAATAATAAACATTCTTGTCTGAAATGGACTGCTGTGCGTCTGTGATGACCGATTCTGCGGAAACAACGCCAAGCTCCGTTCCGTTGCATTCAACTGCGATACCGTAGCTTGTCGAAGCTGTGCCGTAAACGACGGTGAAGAGGAATACGACCGAAGCGGCAGGGAACGCATAGTTGAGGATCTTCTTAAATAAGTTCTTCTCGCGCTTTGCAGCTTCAACGGCATTTGAAAGCATTGTTCTGACTGCAAAGCCGAAGCCGTTCGTCCTTACGTTTTCCGCAAATGCTCTCGATCCTTCCCTTACCTTTGCTGCGGCATCGGCAAAAGTCGTCGTTATCTTTCCGATCGCCGACTTAACTGCATTTGCTGCCTTGTGATGTGCAGGTCCGATCGCATTTTTTACACATCCTGCAATATATGCTATATAATTTGCAGTCCTTGACGCACCGTATGAAAATGTATATGCAATAAGCGCTCCCATATTTACAACAGCGCCTTCGAGCTTTGATTTTTTACTGCTGCTCTCGCTTATAGAAACCGGCGGCACGAAGTCAACGCAGTTATTCTGCTTGCCGTTTTCACCGTTTCTGCTTTTCATCGGAACATCTCCTTTCCCCGACAGCCCTGACTGTCGTTTTTATATATCAGATAAAGTAATTTCAAATAGAATTACAGCTGAATTAGTTACAATTCAGTTACATCAATACTAATTATACGAATTTTCCCGAAAATTTCAAGGGTAATAAAAAAATAGTAACAATTAATCTGCCTTTTTAACAGTTTTATTCACTTTTGTTTGTACATTTTATGCAAAATGACAGGCAAAAATCGTTTTCAAAAGTCCGTTTTTCCGCCAAAAACAGTCATTATTTTGCTTCAAGGCCTCTCCTAATAACGTTTTCAGAAAATATCCCATGATTTTTACAAAACGTATAAAAACCCCTCAAACCGCGCAGATACGTCATTTCCACAAATTGTTACAAAATAGTTACAATTGTTACCGTTTATCTTTTTAATAATGAGAGCATATCCTCTCTTATCGGTGAGAAAAGGCGTATTCTTTCGAGCGTAACAGGAAGCGTTAATTCCAGCTCGCCGCAGTGGAGAGCCTGGTGCGTTATGTCGGCGACATCGCCGCCGTACATATCATCCCCTGCAAGAGGGTGTCCGATATGGGCAAAATGCACTCTTATCTGGTGCGTCCTTCCCGTTTCAAGCTTTATTCGGACAAGCGTGTATTTTTCATTTCCGTCAATAACAGTGTAATTCGTGACAGCCTGCTGACCGTCGGAGCGAACCTCCCTTGTTATCACCGACCCGTCGCAGCGGCCTATCGGGGCGTCGATCCTTCCGCTGCCCGAGAGCCTTCCGCAGACTACGGCGAAATACGTTTTTTCGATATTCCCCGAAAGTCCCGATGCCGAGAATGAGTTCTTCGCAACGGCGCAAAGTCCCGATGTGTCTTTGTCAAGGCGGTTTATCGGGCGGAACGTCATATCCCCGTGCTGTGCGGCAAAAAGATTCCCGAGCGTGTCAAACCTGTGACGATGCGATGGATGGACAGGCATATCGACAGGCTTGTCATAAACAACGACATCATCATCCTCGTAAACTATCGGCGCATTCAGATCGGGATTCTCGTCAAGCGGTTTGCCGCTCTGCATTTCAATAGCCGCAGTATCGCCCTCACGGACAATATCCACAGTTCGCGCAGGCGCACCGTTGAGCGTTATTCCTCCGCTCACCCTTTTAAGCTTTGTAATAAGACGACGGGAAGCTCCGCTTTTTCGCAGGAACTCCCCGACATTCTTTCCGTCATCCTCGGCGGTGACGGTAAATTCAATCTTTCTTTCGGATATTATATCAGACAAGCGCTTCCTCCTTGCTGCTCTCGGCTTTTTCGATATGCTGTTCATCCGAACGGTACGAATAAAATATCTCCGCAGCCGCCGATGCAAACGTCATCTTTGTATATGGTATTACAAATATCAGCGGAAAAACCAGAACGCAGCTTATCCAGAGCGGAGCCAGCGAGAATACCAGCTTTATTATTCCGAATCTGCTGCCCTTTGCCACTCTTACGCTTTCGGCGATTATCTCTTTCGGCGTTTTTTCGGGGTCGGACGCATAAAGATACGGAACGAAAATATACCGCAGATGATAAATTATGTACATAAAAACAAGCAGTGCACCGACAATTGTCAGAACCGCAAGAGATGCCGCCGCCATTGACGGATCCACTTCAACCAGCCATCTAAAATGCAGCACCATAAAAACTATGAACGCTATCGGAAAAGCAGCGACTCCCACTCGTCTTGCTATTACCATGAGTTCCAATCCGAGTGTGTCCTTTATGTGCTTTCCGTGCATATAGCAGCTGAAAAATCCCGAGCCGGGAACTGTCGTTGAGCAAGCCTCCTGAAAATAGAACCACGCCGCGCCGTATTTTAACGGAATAAGCATAATATACAGCAGCACAAGATATATCAGCGCCGCAGCTACAAGCTTACTGCCGCCCGAGCCGAGATCGCTTATACCGAAGCTTATGACGCCTGCCCTGAAAAGACATTCCACCGCTAAAAGGAACAATATTGCAGCTATGGTAAGTATCGCAGTAACGACAAATACCTCTCCGACACATTCGCCCCAGCAGCATTTTAGCCTTTCAGCCGCCTTACGCCTGTAGCGCTCGTTATCAAAGCTTTTCATAGCCCGATCTCCTTAAAATTCATTGTAATCTGCGGCATTCTCGAACGGTACCTTGCCGAGTATCTCAAACACGCCGCCGTTCTGCCAGAGCATAGCCGATACATTGACCATATATCCCTCGCCCGGTTCGCAGGCAAACTCCATCGGCTTCATCTTCGGCAGACCGAAGCAGGACATAAGGTTCATCAGTATTCCCGAATGCGTCACAACTCCGGCTTCATGAATATTTTCCTTCATCATATCCATTATAATAAGGTTAAGTCCCGAAAGGCTGCGGTTTATCATATTGCGCAGGCTTTCACCGTTCGGCGGAGGATTGTCAAGACCGCCCTTTATCCAGTTGTGGTAGCTGTCCAGTTCAAGCAGCTCCTTGAGCTCGATCCCCTCAAAAACGCCGAAATCCATCTCGGTCATCTCGTCGCAAATAACGATCTCACGGTCGGGGAAGATTATCTCCGCCGTCTGCAGCGCACGGGTGAGCGGACTCGAATAAACTCTGTTCACCTTCGGGTAAGCGTAGACCCTTGATTTTTCCTCAAGCTCCTCCCTGCCCTTGTCGGAGAGCGGCCAGTCGGACTTTCCTATATATATTCCTTTTTCATTCGCTTCGGTCATGCCGTTGCGTATAAATGTTATCTTATATCCGTTCATACGAGCCTTCCTTGTTTTCCAAATCATTGTAAGATAATAATAGTATATCCCACGCCCGGTTCTTTGTCAATATAACCCCTGCGGCAGTATAATTTATACAAACAAAATTTACATTTTATCCAATTGTTTGCAAAATCACAGCTTTTCAACATCTTGACAACGCTTTGAAAATATGCCACAATATCTTGTATTTTGCCGATTCTGCGTATGAAACGCCTGTTTTCCCATTATGTAACATCCACAAAAAACATTTATAACATTTATCGAGTTTTTTCTGCAAACCCTCTTTACAAATTGTACGTTGTAGGATATAATTTACTGTATGTAATTGTCACAAAAGAAAGAAATATTGATAATTATGAGAACGATCGGGAGGTGACAAGATGAATTCCGACTTTCCAAGAATCATTACCCTTTTAAGGAAAGAACGAGGCATCAGTCAAAAAAACGCAGCAGCGGATCTGGGAATATCACAAGCGCTGCTTTCACATTATGAAAAAGGTATCCGTGAATGTGGTCTTGAATTTCTTGTCAAGGCTGCAGACTATTATAACGTTTCCTGCGACTATCTGCTCGGACGCTCGCCCGAACCTGCAGGAAAGACAATATCATACGAAGATATCCCCGAGCAGGATTCAAACTCGGGAAAGATCGCAGCAGGCGGCAGCATGATGGCAGCCTTCAACAGAAAGCTCATCGTAAATTCACTCAATGTCCTGTTCTCGCTTATCCAGAAAACGGGCAGCAATACCATTATGAAAGCTGTTTCTTCGTATATGATGCTTGCGATATACAAAATGTTCCGCATCGTATATTCCTCAAACACGAAGAACGACCAGCGCTTTTTCACTATCCCCGAGATCGCAGCTTCGGGTTCGGCTTCGGCTGCAATGGCAATGTGCGAAGCAGAGGCTTCCGCAGCGGCTAAAGGAGTTGTGTTCGGTGAGAACGACATCGCTTCGGAAAGCGACAGCAACATCATCACCGCTTCAACGCTTTCGGAGGAATATGCAGGCTCGGCTTCTTCGCTTCTCAACGTTGTGAAGAACAGCGAAGCAAGGATAAAGATCATAAGCGACAGCTCAAAATAAGCTTTTGATATCCTAATAATCAATACTGAATTCCGCTTTTGAACAAAAGGCGGAATTTTTTTATTATTAATTTAAATGTCGGTAAAATCCCGACACAAAATTATAAAACAAATGATGTGTCGTGCAAAAGTTTTGTACGAAACGCCGTATTTTAAGGTAAATTTTGAAATCGCTTGACGTAAAGGGATAATTGAGATAAAATTAATATGTATGAGTATTTTAAATTTTAAGCTTAAACGTTTTCTGTACGTTTTGCTCTCCTGTTTTCTGCTCTGCTCCTGCTCGGTGAGATCCGTACAAAAACCAAAGACAACGGAGCTGTTCCTGTTCGATACATACGTCAGCATAACAGGCTATGACGGCTCGGACGGCGGAACAAGGGAGCTTCTGTCCGCTCTGGACGAGGAATTCAACGAAACATACAATAAAAAAGCGAACGAGCTTACCGATGAAAAGTATGTAAATATAATTGAATGTGCAAATATCTGCCGTGAATGGGGCAAGCGCTTTGACGGCATTTTCGGCGAAAGCATAAACTTCACCTGCGGCGCACTTACAAAGCTCTGGGGGATATCGGGCGAAAATCCTCATGTTCCCGATGAGAGCGAGCTTTCCGCTGCGCTTGAAACCATAACGGGCGAAGATACGCCGTTTTCATCAATGCCCGAAGGAACGATGCTCGACTTCGGCGCTTCTGCCAAGGGCTTCGCCTGCGACAAGGTAAAAACTCGGCTTGACAAAGCGAACGCAGACTGTCAGATCGTTTCGCTCGGCTCGTCAACGCTTCTCTATGGCGTTAAACCCGACGGCGCAAAATTCAGAGCAGCCGTAAAGGACCCGACTTCACCATCCGCCTACCTCGGAACGATAAACACGGACGCCGCATTTATCTCAACAAGCGGCGGCTATGAGCGTTACTTCGAGGAAAACGGCGTCAAATATGAACATATACTTTCGCCCGAAACGGGAATGCCCGTACAGACCGACCTCTGCTCGGTGACGGTCATCGCATCTGCGGAAACGGAAAACGGCGGCATCTATACCGACCTGCTCGCAACTGCGATCTACAGCGGCGGAACATCCGCTCTCCGTGAGTTTATGTCGCAGGAAAACGAATTTGATGATGCCAAGTTTGGAATTGTTGCGGCGGACAAAAACAACAACGTCTATGTCAGCGCAGGAGTTGATTTTACCCTTTATGAAAATTCAGACTTCACCCTCGCGGAAAACCTTTAAACCGACCGACATAATAATTGTTATAGCAGCGTTGGCTGTTCTTGCGTTGGCGCTGATATTTCGGGGAGCTTCGGCAAAAAGCGGTTCAAACGCCGCCGTTTTTCACAACGGGGAACAGACTGCTCTGCTTCCGCTTGATAAGGACGGTATCTATCCGTTTGAGGAATACGGCGTGACCGTAGAGATAAAGGACGGAAGGGTCAGGATATCCGACTCGGACTGTCCCGATAAGATATGCGAAAAAACAGGATTTATCACCTCACCGATGCAGGCGATAGTCTGTCTTCCGAACCGTATCTCAGTCCGTATAATTGATGAGAAAAACAATACAAATGGTAATATAGATGTAGTTTTAAACTAAAAGGAAAAGAAATGAAGCTTAATCCATTCAGATCGGCGGCAAGCTATGCTTCGGTAACGGGGATACTGCTTGCGCTTGCGGTCGCACTTACAACGATAGAAAGCCTGCTTTCGGCATTCCTGCCTGCAGGAGTGAGGATAGGACTTGCGAATATCGTTGTACTTTGTGCGGCGGAATGTATAAATGCCCCGACAGCGCTTATAATTACTGTGCTGAAATCGGTGTTCGTGCTGCTGACAAGAGGCTTTACAGCAGGCGTTATGTCGCTCTGCGGAGGACTTCCTGCGTTTGCGGCAACGGTGCTCCTGCTGAAAAAAACGAACGCTTCCTACATCGGAGTGAGCGTTTCGGGAGCGGTGCTTCATATATTCGGGCAGCTTACCGCAGCCTGTTTTTTCACGGGCAGCGCTTACACCTTATATTATGCTCCGCTGCTGCTTGTTACTGCAACAGCTTCGGGCTTTTTCACCGGTGCGGTTTCGGGAAGGCTCGTTCCGCAGCTGAAAAACCGCATTTCACGGCTTTGAAAACTTCTTTATAATACAAATACAACTTGTAGGGGACGGGTTTCCCGTCCCACCCAAACATATCATTTGTAAAACGGGCAGTAAGACCCTGCCCCTACATTGAATTTTGTTATCAAATAGGGATATTTTCCCGAACCGATATAAATATCTTATACTGATCCCCGATTATAAGTATAAAAAGCATTTTTTGATCATGGAGGAATATGCAGATGAAAAAACTTAACGGCGTACACCTTTCGCATGACAAAAGAACGCAGGACTGCGCAACAGCGGCTTTTCCGCTGCCGAAGCAGGTCATAGTTCCGATGTCGCAGTCGATGGGCGCGCCATGCAATTGTCTTGTCAAGGCAGGAGATTCCGTTCTCGTCGGTCAGAAGATCGGTGACACGGACGCTTTTATGTCCGTTCCGATCCATTCGCCCGTTTCGGGCACGGTAAACGCTGTCACAGACTACCTTCTTCCGGGCGGCGGCACCTGCAAGGCTGCAGTTATCGACACAGACGGAGAGCAGAAGCCCGATGAGAGCGTAAAGGCTCCCGTTATCACCGACCGAAAGTCCTTTATCGCTGCTATGCGTGAGAGCGGTCTTGCAGGTCTTGGCGGCGCTGGTTTCCCTGCACACGTTAAAATGGGATTTGACCCCTCAAAGACGCCTATCGACACTCTCGTTATAAACGCAGCAGAGTGTGAACCCTTCATCACTTCCGACTTCCGCCAGATGGTAGAAGCTCCCGATGATGTTCTTGACGGTATCGCACTCGTTCAGAAATGGCTCGAAATACCCAACTGCAAAATTTGCATCGAAAGCAACAAGCCGGAGGCTATCACTCTTTTGAAGCATAAGACAGCCGACAACAAAGCTGTTGAGGTCGTAACCCTCCCCTCCACTTATCCGCAGGGCGCAGAAAAGGTCATCATTTTCTCCGCTACGGGCAGGATCGTTGAGGAAGGCGAGCTCCCCGCAAATCAGGGCGTTATGGTAATGAACGTTTCTTCCGCCGCTTTCGTAAGCACCTACTGCAAGACAGGTATGCCGCTCGTTGCAAAGCGCCTTACGCTTGACGGCGACGCTGTAACAAAGAACAACGGCAACTACATCGTTCCTATCGGCACCAGACTTTCCGATATACTTGAATTCGGCGGTGCAGAAAACCCGAAAAAGGTCCTCTATGGCGGTCCTATGATGGGCTTCCCCGTTTATGACACAGATCAGCCTGTTCTCAAAACAACAAACGCTGTTCTTGCTTTCAATGAAGTCAAGGAAGAAAAGGAAACCGCTTGTATACGCTGCGGAAACTGCATAAAGGTCTGTCCTATGAATCTTATGCCGAATCTTATTCTCCGCGCTTACAAGTCAAAGGACGTTGAAGCTCTCCGGGAGCTTAAAGTATCGCTCTGCATGAACTGCGGCTGCTGCTCGTATATCTGTCCTGCACACAAGCCGCTCGCAGAATCAAATCAGCTTGCAAAGGGACTTCTGCCCCGACCTGCACAAAAGAAGTGAGAAAGGAGATTATTATGACAGGTTTAAGAGTTTCTCCGTCACCTCACAGAAGTGCCGGACTTACTACGCAGAAGATCATGCTCATGGTCATCATTGCTCTTCTGCCTGCAGCTGTAATGGGCTGCGTTTACTTCGGCGTGAAAGCCGCTCTCGTTCTTGTACAATGTATTGCATACTGCGTTGCTTTTGAATGGCTTTTCGCAGTCGTTGCAAAGAAACCGCAGACGATTTCCGACCTCTCCGCAGTTGTTACGGGTCTTCTTCTCGGAATGAACCTTCCTGCGACTGTTCCGTTCTATATACCGCTCATTGGCAGCTTCTTCGCTATCGTTATCGTTAAGCAGCTTTTCGGCGGCATCGGTCAGAACTTTGCTAACCCTGCTATTGCAGCAAGGATCGTACTTATGGTATCATTCTCGTCGGAGATGACAAACTGGGTCGTTCCGTTCTGGTACAAGAACGGCGCTGACGCTGTTACGGGCGCAACACCGCTCGCAGCAGGCTGGTACGACAACGGTTCTGCTATGGTTTCCCCGTTCACCTTCAAGGATATGCTTCTCGGCAGCACAGGCGGCTGCATCGGTGAGACCTGTGCGCTTGCGCTTATCATCGGCGGCATCTTCCTTATCGTTACAAGGATTATCTCCCCTGCAACTCCGATCGCTTTCATCGGCGTTTTCGGCGCTCTTACACTTATCTATACAGGCAGCCTTACGGTTACCGTTTACCAGCTCCTTGCAGGCGGTCTTATGATCGGTGCGTTCTTTATGGCTACCGACTATGCTACAACTCCGCTCACAACAAAGGGCAAGCTCGTATTCGGCACAGGCTGTGCGATCATCACATTCGTTATCCGTCAGTTCGGTTCATTCCCCGAGGGCGTATCCTTCTCGATCCTCCTTATGAACCTTCTTACTCCTTACATCGACAAGCTTTGCAGAACAAAGCCGCTCGGTGCTAATAAACCCGTAAAGGGGGCTGCAAAGTAATGTTTAAAGAAAAGATACAGCCTTCGCTCGTGCTTACTCTTATCTGCCTTATCACCTGCGCACTTCTTGTTATCGCTTATAATGCAACCTACGTTGACAACACGGGCGTTGTTACGGAAGCTATGACAGCAGGACTTGAAGAGATCTACGGCACTTCGGAAGGCTTTGAGATGAAGCTTGACGAAAACAACAACATCTATACTCCCGAAGGCGTTACCTGCGTTCTCGCCGATGCAAACGGCAATGCAGCCTTCGAGATCACAACAGACGGCTACTCAAGCGGCGGTATCCACGTTCTTGTCGGTATGGACGCAAGCGGCGCAGTTACAGGCGTTTCCGTGCTCTCACTCGGAGAAACGCCCGGTCTTGGTACAAAGATAAAGGATCTCCCCGAATTCCGTGACCAGTTCAAGGGACTTACCTTTGACAAGCTCCCGAAGGCTGTTGAGGAAGACAATTCCCCCAAGAAGTTCGTATGGGGCAGTGCGGAAGAGATCGAAGCTCTCAAAGCAGAAGCAGCTGCCGCTCCCGTAAGTGATGAATTTGAGCTTGACGCTATCACAGGCGCAACATTATCTTCAAAGGGCACATACAGAGCTGTTACGATCGCTCTTAATGCCTATAATGAAATGGAAGGAGTGACCGCAAGTGAGTGAGAATAAAAAAAGCAGCACCTTTGAGCTTGTAAAGGGCATAATCAAGGAAAACCCCGTATTCGTTACCCTGCTCGGTATGTGTCCTACTCTCGCCGTTACAACAATGGCTTCTAACGGCATCGGTATGGGACTTGCGACTACCTTCGTTCTCGTATGCTCCAACCTCGTTATCTCCCTGCTTAAAAATATCATCCCAAAGGCTGTACGTCTTCCTTGCTTTATCGTTGTTATCGCAAGCTTCGTAACGCTCATCGAGTTCCTTCTAAAGGGCTATATCCCTGCGCTTTACGACAGCCTCGGACTTTTCCTTTCGCTTATCACCGTTAACTGTATCATCCTCGGCCGTGCGGAGGCTTTTGCTTCCAAGAACAATCCGTGGAAGTCCATTCTTGACGGCCTTGGAAACGGCATCGGCTTTACCCTTGCTCTCTTCCTCATGGGAAGTGTCCGTGAGATACTCGGTTCGGGTCAGTGGTTCGGCATCGACCTGCATCTTCCCGTTACAATGACAGTGTTCATCATGCCTGCAGGCGGCTTCTTCGCACTCGGCGTTATCATTGCAGTTGTAAACAAGCTCGCAAAGAAGGCTCCTCCGCAGGAGCTTGGCTGCGCAGGCTGCCCGAATGCCGCAAGCTGTCCTTCCTACAATAAAAAGGATGAAGGAGGTAACGACTAATGAGATCTATGCTTGTAATTTTATTGAGCGCAATGCTCGTTGACAACTTCGTTCTTTCAAAGTTCATGGGTATCTGTCCATTCCTCGGCGTTTCAAAGAAATTTGACAGCGCAGTCGGAATGGGTGCTGCCGTGACCTTCGTTATGGCGTGTGCAACTCTCGTTACATACCCTATCTATATGTTTATCCTTGTTCCGCTCGGATTGACATACCTTAAAACGGTTGCATTCATCCTTATCATCGCACTTTTCGTTCAGATAGTTGAAATGTTCCTGAAAAAAGCCGTTCCGCCGCTTTATAAAACTCTCGGCGTGTTCCTTCCGCTCATTACGACTAACTGCGCAGTTCTCGGCGTAACTATCCTTAACATCGACAACAGCTACAACCTCGGTCAGTCGCTTGTAAACGCTGTCGGTGCAGGACTTGGATTCTCCCTTGCGCTCATCATTTTCAGCGGCGTTCGTCAGAGAGTCAATGCCGCCGATACACCTGCAATGTTCAAGGGTGTTCCTGCAACACTTATCGCTGCTTCAATCGTTTCCGTAAGCTTCATGGGCTTCTCGGGAATGTTCAGCTAAAAAAGGAGGAACGGAAGTATGACATTTATTATTCCTGCCCTTGTTTTTGCGGCTATCGGACTTCTTGCAGGCGTGCTTCTTACAGTGTGCTCAAAGGTTTTTGAAGTCAAGACAGACGAAAGGATCGACAAGGTAAATGAAGCTCTTCCGCAGGTAAACTGCGGCGCATGCGGATATTCGGGCTGTGCCGCTTATGCGGAAGCTATCGTAAAAAACGGCGTCGCAACAAACCTTTGTGCCCCGGGCGGCAAGGAAGCCTCCGAAAAGATCTCCGAGGTTATGGGCGTTGCCGCAATGGAAGCTATCCCGAAGATCGCAGTTGTTCGCTGCAGCGGCGGCTGCAATGCTCGTTCCGCTGATAAGTTCGAGTTTGACGGCGTACAGTCCTGTAAGGCTGCAAAGCGTTTCTACAACGGACAAAGCGCCTGCTCTTACGGCTGCCTCGGCTACGGCGACTGCGTTCATGTATGTGCACATGACGCTATTTCCATTGTAGACGGCGTTGCAAAGATCGACCGCTCAAAGTGCAGCGGTTGCGGACTCTGCGCAAAGGCTTGTCCGAACCGGCTTATCGTTGTCCACGATATTACAAACCACGTTGATGTTCTCTGCTCATCGCAGGATATCGGCAAAAACACCCGTGCAGTCTGCAAGAACGGCTGTATCGGCTGCAAGAAGTGTGAAAAGGTCTGCGAATTCGGTGCTATCACTGTTGAAAACAACAATGCACACATTGATTACAGCAAGTGTACAAACTGTGGCAAGTGCGCAGAAGGCTGTCCCACACACGCTATCCACCGCTGTGACGGCGTTGTAACGGTAAAGCCGGCTGCTCCGAAAGCAGCTCCAAAGTCGGAAGCAAAACCCGAAGCAAAGGCAGAAGAAACAAAGTAATTATCTTTGCAAATAATATCCCTCTCCGATCTGATTTGGAGAGGAGTATTTGCTTTTTTATGCAAAATATATTGACAGTGTAATTGTTTTGATGTACAATGTAAATATTGGGTGTATAATGGGTTCAAGCATAATAACCGTGTTTGAAGAATTGCTAAACAATGCGTTTTCCCTAAAAAGAGGGGCTTTAATATGAAAACAAAAAATATGATCACTGTAGTAGTCTTGACAGCTTTGACCGTCCTGCTTTCGGCACTTGCCATTCTCTTTTTTACGGCAAAACCGGTCATGCTCGAGGGATTTCTTAATCCCAAGGGAGCGGACGGAGATAAGCATATTGATTTTTACAGCTTCAGCGGTATGTCATTTTCTCCATGTGACGCTTATGTTGCAAGGAATTATAAACGCACCGATGACTGCAGCAGTATAGCACAAATGGCACTTGACGTTAATCAAGATATTGAGTCAAAGATATATAATTATCTTGAAGAAAGATATTCGTCATATAACGTCAGCGCAGATTTATCGCAAAACGACCGCAGCAAAACCGTTATTGCTTTCAGCGGAACAGGAAATGAAAGCGAAGATATCCAAGTTAATATGACAATAGATTGGAAAAAAGCTGCCGAATGCGGCGATGATGAGTACATCGAAATTTCTTAACAGTACAGAGAACTGTTTGAAGAAGTATGTATTTCCCTGTTGAATAATCCGTTTGGTAAGAAAACAGCAACGGCACAATTCACATTTTGGTGTGAATTGTGCCGTTTATCTTTTTAATTTTTTAGCTGCGAAACAAGCTTAACCTAATTACGCATTACTTAAGCTTCCAAATATCACGAGCGTAATCCTCAACTGCTCTGTCGGCAGAGAAGATGCCTGCGCCTGCAATGTTGTGGAGGGACATCTTGTTCCACTTTTCCTTGTCCTTATAGCATTCGGAAACGTACTGCTGTGCGGACTGGTAAGCGTCAAAGTCAGCAAGAACCATGTAAGGATCCTTGAACTTGAGGGAGTTTGCAACCTCTTCAAACTGGCAGCCGTTGATGCCTGTGTACATCTTGTTGATAGCTCTTGCGATAACTTCGTTGTTCTGGCAGTAGCTCTCGGGGTGATAGCCCTGTGCCTGCTTTGCAAGAACCTCGTCAGCGTTCATACCAAAGATGAAGATGTTGTCGATGCCGACCTGATCCTTGATCTCGACGTTTGCGCCGTCAAGAGTACCGAGTGTGAGTGCACCGTTGAGCATGAGCTTCATGTTGCCCGTACCGGACGCTTCCTTACCTGCGAGGGAGATCTGCTCGGATACTTCTGCGGCAGGCATAAGGAGCTCGGAAAGGCTTACGCAGTAGTTTTCAAGGAAATATACCTGAAGCTTCTTGTTTACAACAGGATTCTTCTTGATCTCTTCTCCGAGTGCCCAGATCATCTTAATGATCTGCTTTGCAAGATAGTAGCCGGGAGCAGCCTTTGCAGCGAAGATATATGTCTTCGGAACGAAATCTGCGTTAGGATTATCAAGAAGATACTGATACTCTGCAATGATATTGAGAGCGTTGAGGTGCTGTCTTTTGTATTCGTGCAGACGCTTTACCTGAACGTCGAAGATGCTGTCTGTGTTGAGAACAACGCCGAAGTTGGACTTTACATACTTTGCAAAGCGCTTCTTGTTGTCGAGCTTGATCTTGCTGAGCTTTTCGAGAACCTTCTTGTCATCCTCAAACTTTTTGAAGTTTGAAAGCTCAAAAGCGTTCTTCTTGAAGCCGTCGCCGATAGTATCGGAAAGAAGCTCTGTAAGTCCGGGGTTAGCCTGGAGAAGCCATCTTCTGTAAGCGATACCGTTTGTAACGTTCTTGAACTTGTACGGTGTATCAGCATACTCGTTGCTGAAAACATCCTGCTTGATGATATCGGAGTGGAGCTTTGAAACGCCGTTTACACTGTGAGAAGCGCATACGCAGAGGAGAGCCATGTGGATCTGGTTGTTCTGAATGATAGACATTCTTGTGACCTTTGCGCTGTCGCCGATCCTTTCCATGAGTTCTGCGCAGTAACGGTTGTTGATCTCAACGATGATCGAGAAGATACGCGGAATAACCTGCTTAACGAGGTTCATATCCCACTTTTCGAGTGCTTCTGCAAGAACGGTGTGGTTTGTATAAGCGAATGTGTTTGTAACGATATGCCAAGCCTTGTTCCAGTTGTATCCGCAGTCATCGAGAAGTATTCTCATAAGCTCGGGGATAGCAAGAGTCGGGTGGGTATCGTTGATATGGATAGCAACCTTTTCGTGGAGGTTGTCAAGTGTGCCGTAGATGCTCATGTGGCGGTTTACGATATCGCCGATGGAAGCTGCACACATAAAATACTGCTGACGAAGACGGAGGGACTTGCCTTCAAGGTGGTTATCGTTCGGGTAAAGAACCTTTGAGATAGCCTGTGCAACGGTGTTCTGGGAGAGTGACTTTGCATAATCGCCCTGGTTGAACATCTGCATATCGAAGGAAGGAGCCTTTGCCTGCCACAGACGGAGAACGGAAACGCCCTCGCTGTCGTAGCCGGGAACATACATATCGTAAGGAACAGCATAAACTGTGCTGTAGTTGTTATAGGAGATGTGGTGGTACTTATCATCCCAATGCTCGGTAACCTCACCGTCAAAGTGAACCTCGATGGTCTTGTCCTTTTTAGGAACGAGCCATGTTTCACCGCCCGGGAGCCAGTTATCGGGAAGCTCTGTCTGCCAGCCGTCTTCGATCTTCTGCTTGAAGATACCGTACTCATAGCAGATAGAATAACCCATTGCAGGATAACCGTCAGTTGCAAGACCGTCAAGGTAGCAAGCTGCAAGACGTCCAAGACCGCCGTTTCCAAGACCTGCGTCAGGCTCATATTCGTAAATTCTGTCGATATTGACATCCCATGCCTTCATGATCTCTTCAGCGATATCATTGATCCTGAGGTTAAAAAGGCTTGTCTTGAGCGAACGTCCCATAAGGAATTCCATTGAAAGGTAATAAACTTCCTTTCTTCCCTCGGAATGAACCTGATTGCGGAACTTTCTGCGCTTTTCACGGAGAAGCTCAACAACGACTGTTGAGAGTGCCTTATAGATCTGATTGTCCGATGCGTCGATCGGGGTAACGTTATATTCTGTCTGGAGAACGCTGCGGATTCTTTCTTCAAGATCCGCCTTATTGATTACCGGCTGCATAACACACTGATCCTTTCTTATCATAAACTTGAATTATGCACATTCATCTTAATATAATGCTGCATACTACGGTTTAATTATACAATATTTTCTTAAAATAAACAATCGTAATTTTAAACAAATATAGCCATATTCTTTGACCTTAAATATAAATTTACCCAATAATCTACAACTTTGGCGTTAAACGTTTAAGTTTTGTTAAAAAAATACGAATATATCATCCTGCTACGGGTTGCATCTCTTGCACGGGTCATAACCCATGCCTATTACCTCATCACGGGAGCAAGTTACTTCCTTCTTGTTTTTGTCCTTCATCTGATCAACGCTCGAACAGGACGGATAATGGAACTTTTTCGTGTTTGTGTTCAAAACGTAGGTAACATTTCCCGTTTGAGCCTTATTTGTCACCTTTGAGCCCGATTTAGCCTTTACTGTGACCTTGCAGGTCGCCTTTAAGCCGTTTGTTGTCTTTGCTGTAATGGTAACTGTTCCCGCTTTTAAAGCTGTTACCTTTCCGCTGCTGCTTACGGACGCTATCTTATTGTTGCTTGAATACCATTTTACGGATTTAGCTGCCGATTCGGGCGAAGTTGCTGCAGCAAGTGTCTTTGACTGTCCGACTTCAAGCGTGTATTTTGTATAGTTGAGCTTTATCGAAGCAATTGTACCGTCAGAAAGCTTGCTGGAGCCGTCCTTATAGTCTATCGTTATCCCCGGCTGAACATTATAGCAGTAAACATTGAAGGAAACGCCCTTGCCCTTGTCCTCAACGGAATACGCTTCCATCTGCACGCCGCTTGCAAGCAGGTTATCGCCCTTGAATATCGGCGTTACACGATACAGAACGTGATTGCCGGTATCTTCAACATAGTCAGCAACCTTGTTTTCAAACGGAAGCATACCCTCGACATTCATATAACGTGTGCCCGTTATCAAGTTTTTCTCATTAGCATTTTCAGCTGTCAGCTGATAGCCGATAAGATGACAGCGGTTGTAAAGATACTTCCCGTCAACGTTGTCATACTTTACCGTCTGCCAGCCCGACGGTTTTATCATTCCTATGTTTCCGCGTTCTTCGGTGGGCATTGTTTCTGTGCATACATTTGCATAAGCAGCACCGCACCTGCCGAGCTTATCAAGCTTGCTGTACTTCTCAAAGGCTTTCGTTGTCAGATCGGACTTCTTGAAGCTTGGAACATTATCGTTCAGTTCAACATACGCTTCTCCCGAATACGCAGGCAGGTTGGAGAGCGTTATCTTCTTCGTTGCTGCCGATGCAGGAACCGATACACTTAACACCAAGCTCAATGCTATCAGCAGACACAGGAATATGCTTTTTGGTTTTCTCATATTATTTCCTCCTCTTATTAATACTCTGTATTGGGGTATATCTATATTATACACGCTTTTGGCGATTATATCAATATGTTTCACCTCTTTACCGTGTATTTGTGTTAAGGCATTTTAATAACACACACTTTTTCTATACAATTGCTCAATTATATTATATAGTTGCTTGCTAAAATAATCAATAGCTATCTGTTAGATACTGAATAATTATTTATCTTTGGCTATAATTATATACAGAATATATTTTGAGTTTCCCTTTATTAAACGGAGAAGGAAATATGAGTAAAGAAGTATCATTTAAAAATCACGACCGCTTCATTCAGTTGGGTGTTGCAATTTCAACATTGAGAAGGATCAGAGGTTTATCGCAGGAAAAACTTGCCGAAAAAGCCGGCATAAGCCGTTCCCTTTTGAGCGTTATCGAAGCGCCGAACACGGCTCATTGCTTTTCTATGGAAGTATTCTATAACATTGCTGACGCTCTTGAAATTTCGCCTTCCGATCTGCTTACGGCTTCGGTTTTTCCCGATAATATTATCAACAAAAACAAGGAATGATCTTGATAGAGTGATTGTTTTCTTAACATTTACTCCGTCGATTTTGCCGAAAAATCCCCCACAGAGATGCACAAACTCTGTGCGGGTTCTTTTTTCGCCACTTTATAGCTTTTAATACTGCATCTTTCTGCATTATGCCATATTATATCACTTATTACGTAACAAATCAATGATTATATCACATATAATTTGCCCGTGTATAGGATAAAATATTACACAGAGGTGGTATAATATGACAGAAAAGGAATTTTCACTGCGTCTTGCACAGCTCCGAAATGAAAAAGGCGTATCGGCAAGAGATATGAGCTTATCTATCGGTCAGAACGCAAGCTATATAAACAATATCGAAAACGGCAAGGCTCTTCCCTCAATGGCAGGATTTTTCTATATATGCGAATATCTTAACATATCCCCGAAAGATTTTTTCGACACCGAAAACAAGTCTCCCGAAAAGATACAGCATATTTTGGAAGATCTGAAAAAGCTCGATGACGAACATCTTGACAATATTGCAAACATAATCAAGGGACTGGCTAATACTAAACACCAATAAAATACAGGAAAAAATCTGCACCGAAATCCTATATATTCGAGATTGTCGGCTTGATTTTTTCCATATTTTAAATGGTGTTTAGTATAAAAATGTATAAATATACACTCGATGTTTGAAGCAAAACAATTGTAGCCTTAACATTGTGCCGAAAAATAACCCCCACAGAGTTGCGACCTCTGTGGGGGTTATTTGCGCAAGATTGCATAATTGTGTGGTATTGTCTTAATTCTTTTTAAAAAATGTATTGCATTTTGCTATACAATGGGTTATAATATATATAACATAAAGGGAGGCGAATAACTTATGTCATCTAAAACTGCAAACGTAACAGCAAGGGTCGAACCCGAGATAAAGGAACAAGCGGAAGCCGTAATGGCAAAGCTCGGAATTCCCGTTTCAACAGCTATAAATTTGTTTTACAGAGAGATCATTTTATGGAACGGTCTTCCGTTCAGACCATCTCTCCCTTCAGCAGCTCCGAAAACCCGTGATGAAATGACATCCGATGAGTTCGATAAACGAATGTCAGCAGGACTTGAAGATGCGAAGCAAAACAGATCTGTACCAATAGACGAAGCATTTGACGCTCTTATAGGAGAGATAAATAATGCAGGAATATGAAGTAAAAATAACAGAACACGCACTTTTTTCTTTAAGGGAAATATCACACTATATTTCCTATGATCTTATGTCACCTCAAGCTGCTTCTAATACACTTACCACTATTCAGGATAACATACGCAGTTTAAGCTCATTCCCTGCCCGTATTCCATTAACGGCAGAAGAGCCTTGGCACAGTTTAGGGATACATAAAATGATCGTTGGAAACTTTTTTGTATATTTCATTATTGACGAAAGCAACAGCACTGTACAGGTAACAGATGTTATCTATTCAAGACGCGATCAAAGAATTGCACTGAATACTATGCCAATTGAATAATAAAAAACCCGTCCTCCCAAAAGAGAACGGGTTTTATTTTTACGAAAGTATCAAACTTACTTGAGTTCGATTGTAGCGCCTGCAGCTTCGAGCTTTGTCTTGATCTCTTCAGCGTCAGCCTTGGAAGCGCCTTCCTTGAGAGCCTTAGGAGCAGCTTCAACGAGCTCCTTAGCTTCCTTAAGGGAAAGACCGCAGATATCCTTAACAGCCTTGATAACGTCCATCTTCTTCTCACCGAAGGAAGCAAGAACAACGTCAAATTCTGTCTTTTCTGCAGCAGCAGCACCGGCAGCGCCTGCAGCAGGAGCAGCAGCTACAACTGCGGATACACCGTACTTCTCCTGAACGCCTTCAACGAGTTCGTTGAGTTCAAGGATTGTGAGGGAATCGATAAGATCTAAAATGTTAGTAATTTTCTCAGATGCCATGATAATAATCTCCTTTATAATTTGATTTTCTGCGCTTATGCGCATTTGTTTTTCTGCGGACATATCATGCCGCATAGCTTATTGCAATTAAGCAACTTCTTCCTCTTTCTTCTTGTCTGCAACTGCCTGAACTGTAGCAGCGAACTTCTGGAGAGGGCTCTGGAGAGAACCGAGAAGCTGTGCAAGAAGAACTTCCTTTGAAGGGATCTTGGAAAGAGCTGTAACGCCTGCCTTGTCGTAAACCTCGTCGCCGATGAAGCCTGCCTTCATGGAGAAAGTGGACTTTTCATTTGCGCCTTCGATATACTTACCGATGATACGAGCAGGAGCAGTCTGGTCGTCGTTGGAAAGAGCGATAGATGTTGTTCCTTCGAGAACATCATCAAGACCCTCGATACCTGCGTTCTTAAGAGCGAAACGGAGCATAGAGTTCTTCTCTACGAAGTACTGTACGCCTGCTTCTCTGAGTTCCTTACGAAGCTTGGTATCATCTGCAACGGAAATACCCTTGTAATCAACGATAACACCCGATACAGCGTTCTTGATAATTTCGGTAAGCTCTTCAACTCTTGCCTTCTTGGATTCAAGTACCTTTGCGCTTGGCATAATGTTTTCACCTCCGTAATTGTACATAATACCTTATCCGTCACAAACGGATAGCTATCAAAGACAGCTTGGTATCAAAACATAGATCGGTTGGTAACAATTGCTGCCGGATCCGAAAAAAAGAAAAACCTTTTCGGTCAAAGACTGAAAAGGGCGAAAGTATCTTATACTTCAGCGATCTTTCCTCGGCAGGATTTACGGTAAAAACCACCTGCTGTCTTTAGAACACGATAGCCGTTGTCAAACAACTCTCATATTATATCACACGTTTCCCCTCTTGTCAAGGGCTTTTTTAAAAAAATCAAAAATTTTCGCCGCAGAAGGGATTTGTGAAACGCTCCCCTTTGCGGCGAAAGACTTTTATCCGATAAGCATAAGCACAGCCTGATCGCCTTTGAGCTTTGCGATGAACTTCTTTACCGCCTCGACCATTGTGTAAATTGAATCGAAGATCGGATAATCGGCGTTGAAGTAGGTGTGCGTCCAGTTGTCATCGGTGAAGACATATCCTTCTTCGGGCGAATAGAAATCCTTTTCGTCGAAGTATTCCTCGTTGTTGATATAGAGCAGATCGCCGTCCCAGCGCAGCTCCATTGTTGTCGGATTGTTCGCCTGCTTGACAAGCTTCTTTATAGTCGTATTGAGCTTGAACATTCCCATAACGTCAATATCTATCTTGTTAGGCTCGATATATACCGCAGTTTTTCCCGATGACTTGTTTTCAACGTTAAGAACATAGTAACGGAAATTTTCCGAAGGCGAAACACCGCTTTCAAGCACCGTATCGGTCGTTTTTACAACAAAGACATTCATCACAAGGAAGAAAATTATGCAGCCGATAATATATATCAACAGAAAAACCGTTCCGAACACCGTTTTGACTGTTTCGTTCATCTTGCAGGAGAAGAAGCCGAACAGCGTGACTATCGCAGCCGGTATAAGCAGCGGCCAGTTTCCCCAGTTAAGCAGCAGCGACGGCAGGAATGCCGCAAGGTTCAGAATATTGAACACCGCCGTAAGCGCAGAACGCCTTGTATAATACATAAAAAGTCCGATAATTACGGAAACAACGGAATAAACAACCGCAAACTTCACCGTATTTTCAAACTCGATCTTATAAAACACCGCAATATACGCAAAATAAAGCAATCCTATTGTATATGCGCCGTTGAGAATGCTTATGAACAGTATAAACCACTTGTTCTTCAGCACCGCCATAACCTTATTCATCTGATACGATCATTCCTCTCCGCAGGAGCTTTCATCGCTCTTTTCCGAACCGTAGACCTTTAGCGTGACAAGGATACCTGCGAGCGAATTGAACACCGCTATCGCAAGCGCCACAATATTGAGCGTGATGCCTGCCGTACAGTTCTTGATCTTACGCTTTTTTACGCCTCGTACAAGGCCCGTTATCGAACAGCCGTATGTCACAGCAGGGATAAAGAACGCAAAAACCGTTCCGACAATGCCGAGAACAAGACTTGAAACGCTGATCCTTTTCTTTTCTTCCATAAAAAAGCCTCCTTAAAATCTTCTTTTTCCGTTAACGTGCTTTCTGCGCCTGCGTTTCTTGGCTGCAATTGCAAGAAGCACCGTATATATCACGATAAGAGCGACCGCAATGCCTGCCGCAAGCTTGAACCAGAACGAGTTCACGAACGCTTTGGCTTTAAGTATATTATAGTCGATGCGTGAAAGCTCTACACCGTCCTTGGCAACAAGATCGACCGTACAGAGCGTTTCTCCCGAAAGTGAGAGCGTATATGTGCCGAGCTTCTGACCCTTTTCAACGGGAGCCATCACCATTCCGTCCTCATCGAGCGCTTCCGAGGTGTTTATCTCGGTCTTGAGGTTGGAGGTATCAAGCGTTTTCGGCCAGAGCGTATAGAAATCCTCCGAGGGAACAAGAAGAACGTGATCCTGATCCTGACCGAGCTTAACAGGGAGCTCGGTTATTTCCTGACCTGTTGAAAGTATCTTTTCGTAGGAAAAATTCTCGAATGCCCATTCATATATGTTCTTGTGATCCTCGAACTGACCGTTGACGGCGTTTCCGTCAGCGTCATACATAGGTGCGCCCATTGTGACGAGGAGGTAGTTGTTGCCGTCCTTGCGAGCCATAGAAACAAGGTTTCTTCCCGATTCGTCAAGAGTACCCGTTTTCAGCCCTCTTGCATACTGATAATAGTAGTCGGAACTCGGACGGAGCATTTTATTCGTGTGATAGATCGTTGCCCAGCCTTCTGCCTGGTAGTTTGTGGCTTTCATCGTGTATTCGGTCGTGCAGGCGATCTCAACGAATTTCGGATAATTTTCAACGGCGTACTTTGCGATAAGTGCCATATCACGGGCGTTTGTGTACTGGTTTTCGTCAAAAAGTCCGTGCGGATTTGCAAAGTTTGTACCCGTGCAGCCGATCTCCTTTGCCTTCTCGTTCATCATATCAATAAAGTTCGGGATGCTTTCGTTTCCGACATTGTAAGCAAGGATGCCTGCCGATTCGCACGCCGAATACATAATCATTGAGTACATAAGATCGGTGACCGTTGCGACCTCTCCTCGTGAGAAGCCTACTGCGGATGCGCCCTGACCGTAAAGCTCGTCAAAAACAACGAGCGGAGCTTCAAACTCGGTATTGTCGAGATCCTTGACATGATCGAGAACGACTATCGCCGTCATTATCTTTGTCAAAGAAGCAGGATATATCTTCTTTGTCGGATTTTTCTCATATACAACGATATCCTTATCAAGGTTTATCAGCACCGCAGCTTCACTGTTGACGGTGAAATTCGGCGTAAATGTAACTGCGTCGGCTTTTATCGGCATAAGCAGCGGCAGAAGCAGCAGAACGGACAACAAAACCGCTATTTTCTTCATATATATTACCATTCCTTTCGGGAGAAAAATTATTCAAATATATGTACATTATATTATACCAAATTTCAGCCGCAAATGGAAGTGGTAAATTAATTTTTTATCCATTTTGTAATAAATTATACTAAACACCATTTAAAATTTGGAAAAAATCAAGCCGACAATCTCGAATATATTGGATTTCGGCGCAGATTTTTTCCTGTATTTTATTGGTGTTTAGTATTAAGACCGCTGCTCCGAAAAATCGGAACAGCGGCCGTGTTTTTTTATTTATTTAGAATAAAATCAGGAGTTGATAGCAGTCTTGAGGTTCTGGTCAACTTCGTCAACGAGCATCTTAAGTGTGTCAGCAATAGTTTCTCTCATTGTTGCCCAGTCTGTACCGTCGAATGCAGCTCTCATACCCATCTGGTCACCGCCGTCTGTTGTAATGGAAGCGATATCGGACGAGCAGCCTGTAGCATATTCAACAACAGGATACTTTCTTGAAAGTTCTTCGATCTCCTTCATCTTGTCGATGATCTCCTGGCTCCACTTATAGTCGTCAGCAGCCTTTCTGTCGGAAATTGCGATAGCTCTTTCGTCAACAGAACCAAGGATATTACATTCAGCGAACAATGCAGCACCCTGCGGATTAGCAGCACCCTTACAAAGAGCAAAGCCGTTGATCTTTGCGCCCTGGTACGGATCGGAGCCTGCAGGAGAAGGAACGGGAACAACGCCGAGATTTTCAGGCTCAACGCCGACAGACCATGTTTCGGGAGCAGCCTGTACGCAGTAAGGTCCAACTATGTAGAACAGCTCTGCACCTTCACCGAGCATCTGTGGCTGTTCATTCCAGCTGAACTGGTCCTTCGGGAACTTACAGCCGTTCTGATTAAGCTCATACTGGAAATTCATTGCCTTTTCAACTGTAGGATCGGTAACATTGCTCTGTACGCCGCCGTCAGCGGAAAGACCAACCATAGGAACACCTGCGGACATAAGAAGAGCCTTTTCATTCCAGTAACCGTCAAGGCCGTACTGTGAGGAATCGGGATCAACGAATTCAAAGAGCATGGACTTGAATGAATCCCAGTTCCATTCACCCTTTTCGTAAAGCTCCCACGGATCGTCAAAGCCCTGTGCTTCGATAGTGGACTTATCATAAATTACGATTGCTTCCGGTGTAATGGCTGTAACGAGTTCAAAGTGCTTTCCACCGAACTTGAAGAGCTCCATACCCTGAGAAACGTGCTGCCATACTGTAGAGTTGATGTCGATATAATCGTCAACAGGCTGGAACATTCCGTTGATGATACCCTTCGGGAAGTTAGCTGTATCGTCGCCGGGGAAGATATCTACTCCTCCGCCGCCGAGAACCTGTGTGGAAAGGTCATCGTAACGTGTACCCCATGTTGTCGGGATCCATTCAAGCTTTCCGCCGTACTTCTGTTCAAACATTTCAAGACCAACGGACTTGCTCGCACCGCTCGTGCTTGGGTTAAGGTCATAGTGAGCGAGCCACTTGACTGTCTTGTTTTCCATTTCAACGTCCTGAAGCTGTTCCATAACTGCATCAAGAGTTTCCTGTTCGCCATCTTTAAGACCTTCTTCGTTGATAGCAACAGTCTTAGCAGTGGTGGTGGTGACGGTTGTTGTTTCCTCTGCGGTATTGCCGCCTTCTGTGCCCTTGTCGCCGCAGGCAGTGAGAGCTGCAGTCATCGAAAGAGCCATAATACCTGCAAGTATCTTCTTGGTATTTTTCATTTGTAACCTCCAAATATTTCCCTTGAAAGGGACTATAGAACCTAATGTACAACAAAATAATTTGTACACCTTTTATACTAAACACTATTAAAAATTTTGAAAAAATCAAACCGACAATCTTTCAGCTGTTGAAAACAGCGAGTTGTTAAAAACAACTTTATGTTGGATCTCGGCGAAGATCTTTCTGTATTTTATTGGTGTTTAGCATTGTTAGCAAATTTATTATATCAAAAACAGATTTTCAAGTCAATGTTGAATTTGAATATTTGATTTATAACGTTTTTGTGGTTTCTTACAAAAAAATAAGCAAATCGAGGTGATTTTCGCCCCGATTTGCTTTTTAAACGATTAAGTTATTTGTAAATTTTTTATTGACTGTTTATTACCATTTTACTGCATAGCTTCAATTTCGGCATTGAATTCATCAATGTAGATCTTTGCAGCTGTTTCGAGAGCTTCTCTGACCGTTGCCCAGTCACCGCCCTGGAATGCAGCTCTTACGCCTGTCTGACCGCTGTCAACAAGGGAGTTGAGGTCGGGCTGAACGCCGTTGCAGAGATCATAAACAGGATGCTCTGCTGTCATTTCGCTGATCTTATCCTGCATTGCGAGCATTTCCTCGGTCCAACCGAAGTCGTTGACGCTCTTGTCACGGTTGATCTGCTTTGTTCTGTCATCGCTGTTTGCTGCGAGGATACATTCCATGAACTTGATAACGCCCTCGGGGTTCTGTGCACCCTTGCAGAGCATATAAGCTTCAAGACCTGCAGGGAGATAGTAAGCGTCGGCGTTCGGATCCTTCGGAAGCGGAACGAACATAACATCCTCGGGGTCGCCGAAGGTCTTTGTCCAGATATCGGGAGCAGCGTTGATCTCGTAAAGACCGCTTATGTAGAAAAGCTCCTTGCCTTCGCCGATATATTCGATATGAGTTTTCCAGCCTGTGAGGTTCTTGTCAAGGATAAGTCCGTTGTCAAAAAGTTCTCTCTGGAAATTCATTGCACGTTCAAGATCGGGGCTATAGAAATTGTCGGTCAGCTTTCCGTCCTTGATCTCGAGAGCGGGAGCGCCCGATGTCATCATGAGCGGCTTTTCGTTGAACCATCCGTCAAGGCCAAAGTTGCCTGCATCGGGATCGCAGAATTCGAGAAGATCCTGCTTGAAGGTATCCCAAGTCCAAGTGCCTTCTTCAAGCTGATCTGCAGGGTCGTCCAGACCGTATGCTTCGATAGTCTGACGGTTGTAGTAAACGACCTGACCCGTTGTTGCAGCAGTTGCGATAAGATAGTGCTTTCCGCCGAGGAAGAACATATCGTTGAGCTCCTTTACGGGTGCCCAGAGGTCGCTGTCATAGTCGATAAGACTGTCAACAGACTCAAACATACCGTTTGTTACGCCATTCGGGAAGGAGTCAAGGTCGCCGCCTGCGATAAAGTCAAGACCTTCGCCGCCGATGATCTTTGTGGAAAGGTCGTCGAAACGCTTATCCCATGTTGTCGGGATATATTCGATAACGCCGTCATATTTTTCTTCAAAAAGTTCAAGTGAAAGAGCCTTTGTGTTGCCCGAAGTCGTAGCGTGGAAAGGATCATAGAACGAGAACCACTTGATAGTCTTGTTTTCAAGCTCGCCTGTGAGAAGATCGGCAACGCCCTTGACCTGCTCTGCTTCTTCTTCGGAAAGCTGTGCAGTATTTATCGGAACTGTCGCCTGTGTGGTAGTTTCTTCGGGGATATCCGAGCCGCTTCCGCAGGCTGCAAGACCCGAAGCCATAAGTACAGCCAGAGCAGCTGCAGTTATCTTTTTGTAATTTGCCATAAAAACCCTCCGTCAGTTTTTATTTTCTGCTTTTTTGAATCGCCGCAATAGCGACATTTTCTATATTATATCAAATAAGACCTGCTTATGTCAACGTTTACAACTCCGATTTTGCGCGTTTCTTTTTGTGCAAACTGCAACACGGAAAACAAAAATCACCCGTCATAACAATTTGTGCTATGACAGGGTGATCTTGCTTTTTATAAAAAACTAACTTGGCTTAACGCAAAACTGCCTGCGAACCGCCGTATGAGGCATCTATGGTATTTCAGCGAGTAAACAAACAATGTCTTAAACGCCGTAATTTTTTGTAGGGGACGGGTCGCCCGTCCCGTTTTTGAACGTTATCGGTACAATCGGGACGGGAAACCCGTCCCCTACATAGTTTGTTAATGTTTAGAGAAAAATTATTCACTCGTTAGAATACCGTGAGTGGGCATCCCCTATTAACGATTATTCTTTTTTGAAACATTTATCGGCACCGGGCAGCATACTGTGAGCCTATCGAAAAGTTACCTGCGAATCGCCCGAGGGGGCATCCCCTATTAACGATTATTCTTTTTTGAAGCATTTATCGGCACCGGGCAGCATACTGTGAGCCTATCGAAAAGTTACCTGCGAATCGCCCGAGGGGGCATCCCCTCTCACTTGATAACTCTTACCTTGATAATAGTATCAACAGCAGTAAGCTTTGCAACAACATCGTCGCTTACATCGCCTGCAACATCGAGGAGAGTATAAGCGTAGTCCTTCTTGGACTTGTTGAGCATATTGTCAATGTTGAGTCCTGCATCGCCGAGAGCTGTCGTGAGTGCGGAGATAACAGCAGGAACGTTCTTGTGCATTACGCAGACCTTTGTTCCGGCAGCGTTCATTGCAGCGTCGGGGTAGTTTACGGAATTCTTGATATTGCCGTTTTCAATGTAGTCGATAAGTTCAAGAGCAGCCATCTTTGCGCAGTTATCCTCCGATTCGGGAGTGGATGCGCCGAGGTGAGGAACAGCGATAACGCCCTTTGCGCCGAGGACTTCATCGGACGGGAAGTCTGTGATGTAAGCAGCTACCTTGCCGCTTTCGAGTGCAGGAAGGATAGCAGCGTTGTCAACGAGCTCGCCTCTTGCAAAGTTGAGCACACGAACGCCGTCCTTCATTGCTGCGATAGCGTCAGCATTGATAGTACCCTTTGTATCTGCGTTGTAAGGAACGTGGATAGTGATATAATCGGAAACAGCATAAAGTTCCTTTACATCCGAAACAGTCTTGACCGAAGGCTCAAGGCTCAAAGCAGCCTTAACGGAAAGGAACGGATCGTAGCCGACAACCTTCATGCCGAGTGCGATAGCAGCATTAGCAACGAGAACGCCGATAGCGCCAAGACCGATAACGCCGAGCGTCTTGCCCATGATCTCGGGACCTGCGAACTGGGACTTGCCCTTTTCAACCATCTTTCCGACCTCTGCGCCGTTGCCCTTGAGGGTCTGTGCCCATGCCATAGCGTCGGGGATCTTTCTTGATGTAAGGAGAAGACCTGCAATAACAAGCTCCTTAACAGCGTTAGCGTTTGCACCCGGTGTGTTGAATACGCAGATACCCTGCTCTGCGCACTTGTCAACAGGAATATTGTTTACGCCTGCGCCTGCACGAGCGATAGCAAGGAGATTCGAGCCGAATTCCATATCGTGCATTGCAGCGGAACGAACCATGATAGCGTCGGGATTGGCAACTTCATCGGCAACTGTGTACTTTGCTGTGTCAAAGTTGTCTGTGCCGTACTTAGATATCTTATTCAATGTCTGAATATTGTACATGAGAGATTACCTCCAATTTATATATTTATAAACCGAAATAAAACATCGCAAGGGACGGGAAACCCGTCCCCTACAATAGAATTTTCAAAAAATATGCTTTTTTGACGGGCGGATATTGAACCCGCCCCTACGCAATTACGTTTTATGTGATTATTTTGGTTTAACGGGACGGGAAACCCGTCCCCTACAGGTTAAAATCAATTCAAGAAATGCAATAATTACGCATTATTTAAGGTTTTCTGCTTCAAATTTCTTCATAAATTCAACGAGCTTTTCAACGCCCTCGATAGGCATAGCGTTGTAGATAGAAGCTCTCATGCCGCCGACAGTTCTGTGACCCTTGAGGTTCTCAAAGCCTGCAGCCTTTGCTTCCTTAACGAATTTTGCATCGAGATCGGCATCGCCTGTAACAAAAGGAACATTCATGAGAGAACGATCCTTCTTCTCAACTGTGCCCTTGAAAAGCTTGCTCTGATCGAGGTAATCATAGAGGATAGCTGCCTTCTTTTCGTTGTGAGCCTTCATAGCTTCAAGGCCGCCCATCTTCTTGATCCACTTGAATACCTTGCCGCAGATGTAGATGCCGTAGCAAGGAGGTGTGTTGTAGAGAGAGTCATTGTCAGCCTGTGTCTTGTACTGGAGCATTGTCGGTGTATTTTCAACAAAAGGCTTTTCGGGGATAAGGTCTTCACGGATGATAGCGATAACAACGCCTGCAGGGCCTACGTTCTTCTGAACACCACCGTAGATAACGCCGTACTTTGTAACGTCAACAGGTTCGGAGAGGAAGCAGGAAGAAACATCGGCAATAAGAGTCTTGCCCTTTGTGTTGGGGAGCTCCTTGAACTTGGTGCCGTAGATCGTGTTGTTTTCGCAGATATAAACATAGTCTGCATCATCGTCGATAGGAAGATCGGAGCAGTCGGGGATATAGGAGAAGGTCTTATCAGCGGAAGAAGCAACAGCGTTAGCCTTGCCGTACTTCTGCGCTTCCTGCCAAGCCTTCTTTGCCCACTGACCTGTGATTATGTAATCGGCAACGCCGTTCTTCATAAAGTTCATAGGGATCATAGCGAACTGCTGCGAAGCGCCGCCCTGAAGGAAGAGCACCTTGTAGTTATCGGGGATATTCATAAGGTCGCGAAGATCCTGTTCAGCGGTCTTGATGATCTCTTCAAAAGCCTTTGAACGGTGCGACATTTCCATAACGGACATTCCTGTGCCGTTGTAATCAAGCATTTCTGCAGCTGCTTCTTTAAGAACTTCCTCGGGAAGTACAGCAGGGCCTGCACTAAAGTTATAAACTCTGGACATATTAAAAGCCTCCAATAATAGTATATGATTAAGTGAAAAATTAACTATACTTATATATTATAAACCCTAAAAAAAATATTGTCAAGGCTATATAAATTAATATTTACCGCTTTAACGGAGCAATATTAACGATATTTGCCGCAATAAATTGTACATTATGCTTTTCCGATGCGTATTTTTATTCTACAACACTGCACAAAGGTATTATATATAAACTCGGGCGGATATAGAATCCGCCCCTACATTTTATGATATCATAATAATTACGCATTACGAATTACGCATTACGCATTAATTTAAGGTTCTTTCCAGAAGCCGCCTTTATGGAAATTCTCGTTTCCGAGGGGCGTCGCCGTTAACTTAAAGATGACGCAGCCGTCGGGGCATACGATAGTTTTGCTGTACTTGCTTTCGCCGCCGAGGTTGGTAAGATCTCCGCCGCTTCTTACCGCTTCCATAAGCGGATAGAGCATCATCATAGTTTTGCTGCATATACCATAGCCGTCCCCATTCACGGGGCAGCCGTATGTACAGCGGTACTTGTCGCCTATCTCCTCACCGTTGCGGCAGTAATTCTCCGTTTTATCGCCGCGCAAAAATCCCGTTACTTCGACTTCAAATTCATATTCTTCGGCATACCATTTTTTCATGGGATTCATCCTTTCTCGTTATTGTTTTAAACAAAATTGATTTTTTGCAATCCGACTTTCAGCCTTATCTTTCTGATTGTATTATACAATGGTATATTTTTATTGTCAACTAATAAAAAATCAGCGTATTAATACTAAAAACCATTTAAACTGTAGACAAAAAATCTTCGCATAATCCATATACGCAAGATTATGCTCGATTTTTTGTACAGTTTTTAAATGGTTTTAACGGCTTGGTTTCTCATATCCGTTTTTCCATTCTTATTGTGAATTGCGCTTTTTGATTTTAATAGATATTTTGCTATCGCTGCTGATTATTTGCTAAAGTTTAGGGTATTTCGCTTCTGAGGAAGCGACCAAAGGGCTTCCGCCCTCTGGACACCTGACGAGCTGTGCCCAGCTCGACCGGCTGCTTGGCTTCGCAATGTCGAAAAAATAATTCCGCATTACGCATTACGAATTACGCATTAGAAAAGTCCCGATATATTTCCGTTATTGTCACAGTCGATCTTGAGTGCCGCAGGTGCTTTGGGAAGTCCCGGCATTATCATTATATCGCCTGTGAGCGCAACTACGAAGCCTGCGCCTGCGGAGAGCTTGATATCTCTTACTGTGATAGTGAAGTTTTCCGGCTTGCCGAGCTTTGTCGGGTCATCGGAGAGCGAGTACTGCGTCTTTGCAACGCATACGGGTGTATCGCCGAAGCCGAGTGCTTCGATCTCTTTGAGAGCCTTTTCTGCCTGTGAAGTGAACTGGACTCCGTCGGCACGGTAGATCTCCTTTGCGATGATATCGAGCTTTTCCTTGATAGAAAGCTTTTCATCGTAGAGGTACCGGAAGCTGTTCTCTGCTGTTTCGATAGTATCGCATACCTTCTGTGCAAGGTCTGTGCCGCCTTCACCGCCTTTTGCGAAGATCTCTGCGAGAGAAACGGGAGTGTTGAGCTCTTCGCAGACCTTCTTTATAACTTCTATCTCTGCGTCTGTATCCGTATGGAATCGGTTGATAGCGACGACAACGGGAAGACCGAACTTGTGCATATTTTCTATATGTGTTTTAAGGTTCACAACGCCCTTTTCAAGAGCAGGGACATTCTCTTCGGTAAGCTCTGTCTTCGAAACGCCGCCGTTATACTTTAGCGCTCTGATAGTTGCAACGAGAACTACGCAGGATGGCTTTAAGCCGCCGAATCTGCACTTGATGTCGAAGAACTTTTCTGCGCCGAGGTCAGAGCCGAAGCCTGCTTCTGTGATAGCGTAATCGCCAAGCTTAAGAGCAAGCTTTGTTGCACGGATAGAGTTGCAGCCGTGAGCGATATTTGCGAACGGGCCACCGTGCATGATAGCAGGGTTGTTTTCAAGCGTCTGAACAAGGTTAGGCTTAACGGCGTCCTTGAGGAGAGCGGTCATAGCGCCCTCTGCGCCGAGGTCATGAGCGTAAACGGGCTTGCCGTCATAAGTATAAGCAACGAGTATCTTTGAAAGGCGCTTTTTGAGGTCGTCAAGGTCGGAAGCAAGGCAGAGAATAGCCATAACTTCGGAAGCAACGGTAATTCTGAAACCGTCCTGACGGGGGATGCCGTTTATCTTGCCGCCCATACCGATAACAATGTTTCGGAGTGCTCTGTCGTTCATATCAAGGCAGCGGTCGATCATGATCCTTCTCTGGTCGATGCCGAGAACGTTGCCCTGCTGCATATGGTTATCGAGAAGTGCGCAAAGGAGGTTGTTTGCAGCTGTGATAGCGTGCATATCGCCTGTGAAGTGGAGATTGATATCCTCCATAGGAACGACCTGCGCATATCCGCCGCCTGCAGCACCGCCCTTGATACCGAAAACAGGTCCGAGCGAGGGTTCACGAAGCGCAAGGACAGCCTTCTTGCCGATCTTTGCCATAGCCTCGGCAAGTCCGACGGAAATTGTAGTTTTTCCCTCGCCTGCAGGTGTAGGGTTGATAGCCGTAACAAGGATAAGTTTGCCATCGGGGTCGTTCTTTGTCTTTTCAAAGAGCTCCTCGGAAAGCTTTGCCTTATAGTGACCGTAGGGTTCGATCTCGTCCTCTGTTATGCCGAGCTTTGCTGCTATTTCGGAAATTTTGAGCATTTTTGCCTGCTGTGCGATTTCGATATCTGTAAGCATATCGTTATCCTCCAAATCATTTTTTCTTATACTAATATCAAATCGTTCTATAGACAAAGCCGACAGATAGAATAATCC
>JBJFFR010000087.1:0-2710 GCA_051891935.1 Oscillospiraceae bacterium | reverse complement strand
AATTGACGTAATTCTATCTGCCGTCCTTGTCTATAGAACGATTTGAATTTAGTATGAAAGCAGAAAATATTGCTTTTGTCTATTTTGTCACATAGCAGCGAAAAAGAGGGTAAAAATAGCTAAAAAGTCTTAAACGATTAAGCAAACTTTACCAAAAAAATCGGAGAAAGATATAAAAAACGCAATTTCGCTTGACAAAATGAATTTAAATGTTTAGAATTATGATAGTTAGGTGAAATATTTTTGAACTATATTTTCGGAGCCGCAATTGTTTACCTTTAGCAAGCTTTTTCGGAGGTTGAATAGCATTGATCCAGAAAACGGAAGATCTTTCCGACAAAGAGCTTATAGATATTATCCGCAGCGACAGCGGACGGCAGAGCAAGGACGGCAAGGATGCAGTTTCCGTGATCATTTCACGCTATATGAAGCTTGTGCTGAAAAGAGCGCATACTTATTCGGATAACTTCTCCGATCTGGAGGATCTTACGCAGGAGGGACTGCTCGCACTCTGCAGCGCAATAGAAAGCTTCGATCGTGAGAACGGCGCAAAGTTTTCTTCGTTTGCCGATGCCTGCGTGACTAACCGGATCAAAACGGCTGCGCAGATCATCGCAAAGCATAAGCAGAACGATTTGACCGTTATCGCAGATGAAAACAACATCGCAGACGCAGATTCCTCACCCGAGAATATCTGCCTTGAAAAAGAAAGTGACATAAGAATAAAAAAGAAGATCGGATCGGTATTGGCGCCGCTTGAAGCAAGAGTGTTCGAGCTTTATCTTGACGGCAGGAGCTATCGTGAGATCTCCGAGATACTCGGTATATCGGAAAAATCGGCGGATAATGCAGTTTTCAGAATAAGGAAAAAGCTGAAAATGCTTCTCGGAAAATGAGAAGCTTTCATATATATGGCCAAGTAGCTTAAAGTTCAGAGCGTTGTTCTTTCCACAAAGGCAAAGGTGTCGGTGCAAGTCCGTCCTCAGGTCTAAAATCTATTATTTTTTAAGCGAGGGAAATCAAAATGTACGAAGACAAGACATTAGTTTGCAAGGAATGTGGAAATGAGTTCGTATTCACAGCCGGTGAGCAGGAATTCTATGCAGAAAAGGGATTTGTAAACGAACCCCAGAGATGCAAGGCTTGCCGTGATGCAAGAAAGAACAGCACAAGAACAGAAAGAGAAATGTTTGAAGCAACATGCGCTTCCTGCGGCGGAGTTGCAAAGGTTCCTTTCAGACCGAGAGAAGACCGTCCTGTATACTGCAGCGAGTGCTTCGCAAAGATGAAGGAAGAGGGCTAAATCCTTATTCTGATACTTTCAACGGTGAAAAACCAGTGCGTTTTTCACCGTTTTTCTTTTTTGCTTGCATTTTTTAATAAAATATGATATAATGATTTGTGAAATTTTTCATTGAAAGGTTCGATAGAAATGGATTATATTTTTTCGGATAAGGTCAGCTCGCTTCAGCCGTCCGTTATCAGAGAAATTCTTAAATTCACCTCCGACCCGGAAGTGATCTCGCTCGCAGCGGGAAATCCTGCCCCCGAAGCCTTCCCCGTGAAGGAGATCGCAGGCATCACGGCAAAGCTTCTTGCCGATAATCCGATAAATGCTCTCCAGTACAGCGTTACCGAGGGCTATACACCGCTCCGTGAACGTCTGAAGGAGCGCATGAAGAAAGCAGACTGCTTTAACGAAGCGCAGGATGAGCTTATCATCACTTCGGGCGCACAGCAGGCGAACGAGCTTGCCTGCAAGGTGCTTCTCAATGAGGGCGATACACTTTTCTGCGAAGCTCCGTCCTTCATCGGCAGCCTTAATGCGTTCAAATCCTATAACGTTGATCTTGTCGGTATTCCCATGGAAGAAGACGGAATGAAGCTTGAAGCTCTTGAAGACGCTCTTAAAACAGCGCAAAAGCCGAAGCTTATCTACATCATCCCGAATTTCCAGAACCCGACAGGTCTTTGCACCTCGCTCGAAAAGCGCAAGGCTGTCTATGAGCTTGCAAAGAAGTACGGAGTTATGATACTTGAGGACAACCCTTACGGCGATATCCGTTTTGCTGGCGAAAACATCCCGTCTATAAAAACAATGGATAAAGACGGCATCGTTATTTATTCAAGAACATTCTCAAAAACGCTTGCACCGGGACTTCGTGTAGGTTATGTAAGCGCACCGAAGCCGGTAATTCAGAAAATGGTAGTCTGCAAGCAGGTATCGGACGTTCATACGAATATCATGGCGCAGATGATCTGTGACGAGTATCTCAAAAATTACGATATGGACGCTCATCTTGAGGAAATAAGAGCTGTTTACCGTCATAAATGCGGACTTATGCTCGGTGAGATCGACAGGAATTTCTCAAAGAAGATCACCGTCACAAGACCCGAGGGAGGTTTGTTTATATGGGCAACTCTCCCCGAGGGCAGCGATATGATGGGCTTCTGCAATACCGCCGTTCAGAAATACAAGGTCGCAGTTGTCCCCGGAACAGCGTTCCTTATCCACGAAAGCGAAAAGACAAGCTCGTTCCGTCTTAATTTCTCCACACCGACCGATGAACAGCTTGTAAAGGGCTGCGAGATCCTCGGAAAGCTCTCGAAAGAGATGTTTGACTGATATTTGGGGAAGAAAACCAAAGGGAACCTCTAATACTAATATCAAATCAACCTATAGACAAATCCTCGGATATAATAATCCAAT
>JBJFFR010000086.1:0-14802 GCA_051891935.1 Oscillospiraceae bacterium | reverse complement strand
TACTTGGATTATTCTATCTGTCGGCTTTGTCTATAGAACGATTTGATATTAGTATCATTTTTCCCTTTTGAAAAAAGCAAAGCCACTTTTGATACGAACATCAAAAGTGGCTTTTGTAATATACTTATTAATACTTGACAAAAGAGTCGCAATTGGTATTATTTAGAACAATATTACAAGGAATTGCGACACTAATACGACTGAGATCAAAGCAACAGGGTAGGTTGAAGCGTATGCGGCAGCCACATCTTCCGTACCTGCGGTGTTGATAAGAGTACCCAAAGCAGGTGTACTTGTCATACCTCCTGTAATAGCGCCAAGGTTGTTAAGCAGGCTGAGCTTCAGGACGTACTTAGCAAAAATAAAGCCAATAAGCATAGGAACGAGAGTCATGATCATTCCATATACGAAGTACATAATATCGAAGTTTGCAACAAACTTTGCGCCGCCGGGGATACCTGCGCCCACAAGGAAAAGCACCAGTCCAAGCTCACGGAAGAGCTTAAGTGTAGTGGTTGAAGGCATAACACTTACCTTGCCGAATCTTCCGAAATGACCGAGGATCAAGGATACAAGCAGGCATCCGCCTGTTGTGGTGAGCGAGAAGCAAGTTCCTGTTACACCGTTTCCCGAAAACAGGCTTGAATATCCTTCGCCCGAAAGAGGGATCTTTACAGCACCGACGAGAACGCCGACAATAGCCGCTAAAGCAAATGGGGCAATACCCATATGGTCAAACTCGAAAAGCTTACCGCTGAAAGCTTCCTTCTTGCTTTCTTCCTTGACAACGATCTTTGCTCTCTCTTCCCCCATATTTGCCTTTGAGAGTTTGGGAACGATCTGAATGAAAAGAACTACGCCGATAACGCCGAAGATGTACGCTATACCGTGTCCTACAGAAACCAGACCCTCATACTCTTCGGCAACAGTTGCTTTTGCTGCTGAAAATGCAGGAGTAGAGGTAAGAGAACCCGAAAGAAGTCCTACGATCATTGCAACGAAGCCGTCCTGATCCTCAATAGATGAACCGTAACCAAGCACCTCGCCAAGTCCGATACAACCTGCTGCCGCAGCTCCGCCGGCAAGGATAATAACAAGAGCGATCAGTACATACGACTTAAAATTTTTCTTGAAATTACCGAAGAACTTAGGACCTGCAATATATCCGACAGATGTTACAAAGAGAATAAGTCCAAGATTCTCAATAAGTTTTAACCCTTCTGAAAAATCGTAGGGCTTAGACGATGCGTCAAATACAAGCATTCCCGAATCGTTAACGCCGAAAAACAAAGCACCGAACAGAAGCGCCACAATGAACACACCTGCATCACCAAGAGAAATGCCTTTAACTGTTATTCTTCCGAGCGCATAACCCGTCATAAGCACGGCAAACACAACGAAAAGCATCGTTGTAATATTGTTGACAGAAATAACTCCGTCAAAAAAACTCATAATATAATGCCTTCTTTCTTATCTTTTCTTTGTGTAGTCGGGCAGAAGTTTAGGAGATACTGTATCAGTATTGATACCTGCTTCAGCAATTTCATTTTCAAACTTCTCAATGTGAGAAAGGGTAAGCTTTCCAAGGTTTACCGAAGAAGCCGCAGCCGCTGCATTGATACCTGCATTACGTCCGAATACAATGATGTCAAGCAGAGAGTTACCCATAAGTCTGTTCTTTCCGTGAATACCGCCGACAGCCTCACCAGCAACGAAAAGATTCTTGATATTTGTGGTCATTCCGTTTACGTTAATATCAAGGCCGCCGTTCTGATAATGGAGCGTAGGATAAACAAGGATCGGTTCATAGCGAATATCAATACCGTACTTCTCGAACATTCTCCACATAGCCGGGATTCTATTCATAATAGTTCCCTCGCCGCCGATCTTTTCGATCATCGGTGTATCAAGCCAAACGCCCATACCGTTGCCGCAGTCAATTCCGTTGCCGCGCTCACTGCACTCACGGATTATCGAAGCCGCAGTTACGTCACGAGTTTCCAGCGGATGCATAAATACTTCACCGTTCTTGTTGACAAGCTTTGCTCCGAGAGAACGAACCTTTTCGGTTACGAGTGCGCCAAAGATCTGATCGGGGAAAGCAACGCCGGTCGGATGGTACTGAAGTGTTTCAGCATAAAGCAGCTTTGCACCTGCACGGTATCCGAGAACAAGACCGTCAGCCGTTGCACCGTAGTGGTTAGATGTTGGGAAGCCCTGATAGTGCATTCTTCCTGCACCGCCTGTTGCGATAACAACAGTCTTTGCCTTTGCTACAAGCAGCTCCTTGGTTTCCATATTCATAAGAACCGCACCTGCTGCATTGCCGTTTTCATCAAGAATAAGCTCGATAGCTGCGGTGAAATCAATAACGGGGATCCTGCGGTTGAGCACCTCGTCACGAAGAGTTCTCATGATCTCTGCGCCGGAGTAGTCCTTTGCAGCGTGCATACGCTTACGGGATGTTCCACCGCCGTGAGTGGTGATCATAGTTCCGTCAGCTTCCTTGTCAAACTCAACGCCAAGCTCGGAGAGCCATTTGATTGCCTCGGGAGCGTCACATACGAGCTTTGCAAGAAGCTCTTTTTTAGCGGCAAAATGTCCGCCGCCGAATGCGTCAACAAAGTGTATCGCAGGAGAGTCGTTGGGCTTATCTGCAGCCTGAATGCCGCCCTCTGCCATCATTGTGTTTGCGTCGCCCATACGAAGCTTTGTAACGACCATAACATTTGCGCCTGCTTCGTTTGCTTCAATTGCAGCCGAAGCACCTGCGCCGCCACCGCCGATAACAAGAACATCAGTCTCGTAATCGGGCTTATCAAGACATACGCTGTCAGCAGTGATACGGCTGTGAGCCTGAAGTATTGCTGCAAGCTCCTTCGGAACCTTGTCACCCTTGTTAGGGCCTATTTTCAAAACCTCAAACTCGTCAACCTTATAGTCGGGGTGGAAGGAAGCGAGCACCTTATCCTTTTCTTCAGCCGTCATACGAACCGGCTCAAGAGCAATATTTTTTTCTCTGGAGGCTTCTACCAAAGCAAGAGACTCCTTAAACTGTTCAGAATACATCTATACTTCCTCCTTACTTTTCGATATCGCGATTGTTATAGAGTTCTTTCATCTCTTCGATGGGCTTCTGCATAAGTGCTTCGATAAGTTCTTTGAAATCGCCGTTTTTAATTTCCTTTACACGATCCTCAAGATGACCGCATCCGGGAGCAAGGTACTTACCGTTAATTCTTCTTGCAAGCATGGCAACCTGAGGGTGTGAAATTCCTGCAGGGCATCTGGACGAGCAAACACCGCACATAACACAGTCGAAAGACTCCTCTGCGCACTTTTCAAAATCGCCGCGCTGTGCGTAAGCGATATACTGCATAACATTAAGCTTCTGTGTGCAGGCTTTGGTGCAGGCGTTGCATCCGATGCAAGCGTAAATTTCGGGATAAAGCTGCATCATAACAGATTCATTTACAGAGATCTCATTAATATTGTAAACCTCTTTTACAAGTGGGAAGAAAGGCAAGGTTGCAATATACATATTGTCCTCAACCTTTGTCTGGCAAGCAAGGCAAGCATGAAGCTCCTTGTCGCCTTTAATACGGTAAATGGTAGCACAGGCACCGCAAAATCCGTTTCTGCATCCGCATCCGCGAACGAGCTGATATCCTGCATACTCCATAGCGGTCATGATCGTAAGATTTTCCGGGACCTCATACTTTTTACCGAAAAGAAATATGTTTACTGTCTTTTCCATTTTTTATTCTCCTTTAATATTCGCTGGGCAGCTCTTCCAGTTCGTCACATCTGAATACAGGACCGTCCTTGCATACGTATTTTGCACCAACATTACATCTTCCGCATTTACCAACGCCGCACTTCATACGAAGTTCGAGGGTTGTGTAGACCTGTGTTTTATCAAATCCAAGCGATATAAGTCCTTCAAGCGTAAACTTGATCATAATAGGCGGACCGCAAAGCACCGCAGTTTTATTGGTATCGAAGCCCAGCTCTTTAACATAATTGGGAACAAATCCAACGTGACCGTCCCAATCGGGCTGTGCATTGTCAATAGTGAGGTGCACCTTAACACCGGCATCATTTGACCATTCCTCGATGATCTCCTGATAGTCAAGAAGGTCTGCCTTGCTGCGTGAGCCGTAAACGATGTCGATATCACCGTAACGGTCACGGTAGTGACGGCAGTAGTTGATTACGGAGCGAAGAGGAGCAAGACCAACGCCGCCTGCAATGAAGAGAAGGTTTTTGCCTGCAAATACATCGTCCACGGGGAATGGATTGCCGTAAGGACCTCTGATTGTGATCTGCTGACCAACCTCTGCCTGATGGAGCCATTCGGTCACGCAGCCGCACTTTTTGATCGAGAATTCCATATATTCGGTATTTGTGGGAGAGGAAGTAATTGAGAACATTGCCTCGCCGACACCGGGGATAGAGAGCATCGCACACTGTCCCGGACGATGATCAAACGCCTTCTTTCCGTCCGGAGTTACCACACGGAAGGTTTTGATATCCGGAGTGTCTATGCGCACGTCGGTTATGACTCCGACCGCAGGAATCAAAGTATCGTTGATATTATTCACCTTTATTTCCTCCAATCTTCTTCATAACTTTTACTATATTCATGGAAATCGGACACTTTGCAAGGCATCTGCCGCATCCTACACAGCTGAAAATACCATCGTTGTTTTCGGGATAATAAACAAGCTTATGCATAAATCTCTGACGGAAACGTTCCTTTTGGGAAAGTCTGTTGTTTCCGTGCGCCATTCTGGTAAATTCCGAATACATACAGGAATCCCAACATCTGTAACGGATAACACCGTTGCCTGTGTTAAAGTCCTTGATATCATAGCACTGACAGGTAGGACAAACGAATGTGCACGTTCCGCAGCCCAAGCAAGCAGAGGAAAGCTCATCCCAAGCAGGATGGTCGAAAAGCTCCTTTGTCTTTCCTGCGCCGAAAGCGTCGGTGGAAACATCTTTAAGGGGAAGCTTATCCATTATTTTAGCGATATTTTCCTTCTGTGCAGCTACTTCTGCATCGGAAGCATCCTCAAGGATATCGCCAAGGCTGTCAAGAAGCTTGCTGCCCTTTTCTGTGTTTGCCTGAAGATAGAGTGAATCCTCTGTTTTCCAGGCAGAAACATCACCTGTCGGCTCTGCCGCATTTATACCGAAAGCAGAACAGAAGCAGGTTTCGGCAGGTCTTGTACACGCAACCGAAATGATGATGCCTTTTTCACGTTTCATAGCATAGAAGCTGTCACGAGGTTCGGTGAGGAATACTCTGTCGAGTATATCAAAGCTTTTTACATCACAAGCACGAACGCCGAAAACTACAAAGTCTTCGATCTCACTTCTTATATCGATACATTCGATGTTTTTTCCCTCAGTCTTAAATCTCATAAGATCCTCGGTCTGTGGGAAGAATAAGTCCTTGGGGCTTTTTGCTGTGTTAAGTGCATCAGACCACACTGTACCTTCAGACCATTCTCCGTATGAGGCAGATCCGTCAGCATTGTCAACAGGCATATAAAGCTTTGCATTTTCTGCTATTTTTGCAAAGAGAGATTGAATTTTATCAAGAGAAATCTTACGCATTTTCATCCCTCCTATCAAAAACCTCGCCCGGCTCAAGATCCTCGGTAGTATAATTAACGAGAGGCGCTCTCGAACCGACCTCTGCTCCGGCCTGATACTCACCGTAAAATTCGTTGATATCCTTTATAAACTTACGGTTGAGAAGGTGGAGCGGAATATTCTGCGGACACACTCTTGAGCATTCTCCACAGTCGGTGCAGCGACCTGCAACGTGGAACGCTCTTATGATGTGGAACATTTTTTCTTCAAAGCTGTTTGCAGGAGATTTATTTTCCACACCTGAAGCAGGATTATCAAAAACACACTTTTCGCAGGTGCAGGCAGGACAAGCGTCACGGCAAGCGTTGCAGCGAATACACTTTGAAAGCTCATTCTGCCAGAAAGCAAATCTCTCGTCCGGTGTCATAGCCTCAAGGCGTGCAACCTCGTCAAAACGTGCAGACTCTAAAGTTTCACCCTCATCGCCAAGGAGCTCGTCATAAGCAACGTGTTTTTTACTCTTGCAGTTTATGCAGCGCTCTGCAAGAACATCGGCAGTATTTACTGTCACGGGATCGTCACTGTAAAGAGTGGAAACGATGATAGCGTTTCCGTCCGAGTCAACAGAAGTAATACCGTCGCCTGCGATCTCCTTTATCTTTGCAATATCTGCCATTCCCTCGCAGGGAATACCTACTGCATATACCTTTTCACGATCAAATCTGTGTTCGGTAAGAAGCTGATTGAAACTGTATGTATCGCAAGGCTTGAGGAAAACAAGGATCTTTCCGTCGACCTTCTGTGTTTTGGAAACAAGATATTTTGAAAAATTTGCTCCGCAGAAATCATTGAAAACAAAGCCGTCCTTCATATCATCTGCGGTTTTAAAGATAGTAGGAGTTACGTCGTAACCGAATTCACCCTTACCCCATCCGAGAACACAGCTGACTGTGCCATTTTCGAGAAGTTCAGATGCCTTATCAATCAATTTTTCACGAGTTATTTTTTGCATCTCAAATCCTCCAATCTCTTATTTTCTCCAAGAGCAGCTACCTTTTCTGCAAAATCATTCATTGTAGCGGCAAACTTGGCACCCTCCGCAGCAGATACCCATTCAACACGAGTACGTTCACGTTCAATGCCGAGGTAATCCAGCATTGAGAAAAGTGCTGCCATTCGGCGGCGTGTATAATAGTTACCCGAAGTGTAATGACAGTCACCGGGATGGCATCCACAGATAATTACACCGTCAGCACCTCTCTGGAATGCACGCAGAATAAACATAGGGTTGACCCTGCAAGAGCAGGGAACTCTGATGATCTTTACGTCTGCAGGATACGCAAGACGATTGTTTCCCGCAAGGTCTGCACCTGCGTATGAGCACCAGTTGCAGCAAAATGCAACTATTAAAGGTTTATATTCATTTACTTGCATATTGCGTCAACCTCCGCCATAATTTGATTGTTCTTGAAGCCGTTAAGATCCATAGCACCGGAAGGACAAGCAACGGTACAAGCGCCGCATCCCTGGCAAACTGCAGGATTTACGGAAGCTACCCTTCTTATCTTTGTTGTTCTGTCGGGCATACGGAATTCCTTATCAATATATGTGATAGCTCCGTAAGGACATACTCTTTCACAACTCGAACAGCCGTTACACATCATCTCGTTGGAGCTTGCAACGCAAGGATTGCCCATAAGCTTATCCTTAACGAGAAGTCCTATGACCTTTGAAGCCGCCGCACTCGCCTGAGATACGGTTTCGGGAATATCCTTGGGTCCCTGACAAGCACCCGAAAGGAACACACCTGCTGTCGGGCTTTCTACGGGACGAAGCTTCGGATGTGCTTCTGTAAAGAAGTCGTTTGTATCCATACTTGCGGTAAGCATAGTCGCAAGAGGACGTGCAGACTTATCAGGCTCAATAGCCGCTGCCAGAACGACGAGATCGGCGTCAATATGAAGCTGCTTGTTAGCGATCAGGTCGGATGCCTGAACCTTGAGCTTATCGCCCTCGGGAACGACCTTGCCAACCATACCCTTAACATACTTAACACCGTATTCCTCTACTGCACGGCGATAGAACTCGTCAAAGTTTTTACCCGGAGTTCTTACATCAATATAGAAAACATATACCTCGGTATCGGGATATTTATCACGCGTGAGCATCGCATGCTTTGCGGTGTACATACAACAGATCTTTGAACAGTACTCCTTGCCCTTTTCAGCACAGGATTCGCAGCGTGAGCCGACACACTGAACAAAAACGATAGTATGGGGATGTTTTCCGTCGGACGGACGAAGTAGCTTGCCCGCCGTAGGACCTGCCGCATTGGTCAGACGCTCAAATTCAAGAGAAGTTATTACATCCTTTGACTGGCTGTATGCAAACTCATCAAACTTTTCCATGCTGATAGGATTGAAGCCTGTTGCAACTACGATCGCACCGTACTTTTCTTCAATAATTTCGTCTTTCTGAGTATAATCGATAGCACCTGCAGCACAAACCTTGGCACAAACGCCGCACTTGCCATTTTTAAGCATATTGCACGCATTTGGGTCAATGGTTGCCACCTTCGGCACAGCCTGCGCAAAAGGAATGTAAATTGCGTGACGATTATCCATACCGAGGTTGAACTCGTTAGGCACCTTCTTCATAGGACATTTCTCTACACACGCGCCGCAGCCCGTGCAAACGTCCTCCTTGACATATCTTGCCTTTTTCTTGATCGTAACGTCAAAGTTACCTACAAATCCATGTACATCTGTAACTTCGCTGTATGAGAAGATACGAATTTTATCATTCTGTGCAACGTCAACCATTTTAGGTGTAAGAATACAAGCAGCACAGTCAAGGGTTGGGAAGGTCTTATCAAGCTGAGCCATTTTGCCGCCTATCGTGGGATTTTTCTCAACAATATCTACAGGAAAGCCTGCGTCGGCAATATCAAGCGCAGTCTGAATACCTGCAATACCGCCTCCGATAACGAGTGCACGCTTGGTTACAGGGGACTCGCCGGGAGTAAGGGGCGCATTGAGGTTTACTTTTGCAACAGCCGCCTTACCGAGAATAATTGCCTTTTCGGTTCCGGTCATCATATCCTTATGTACCCAGGAACACTGCTCACGGATATTGGCGATCTCAACCATATATGGATTAATACCTGCCGCAGCAGCCGTTTTACGGAAAGTAGCCTCGTGCATTCTTGGGGAACACGAGCATACAACAATACCCGTAAGATTGTGCTCATGAACAGCATTCTTGATCATATCCTGTCCGGCCTGAGAGCACATATATTGATAATTGGTGGAAAAGACTACGCCCGGCTCGTTCTTAAGAGCCTCGGAAACCGCTGCTACGTCAACCGTACCGGCGATATTGCTTCCGCACCAACATACAAAAACACCAACTCTTTGCATTTGTCCTTTCCTCCTTTACTTTGTGTATTTTCTGAATGCGCTTACAAGAAGCTGCTGTGGAGTATCATCTTCAATAATACCGGGCACATCGTTTGCGGTCATTCGGTTATTGCCCTGCTGTCTTATTGCTGCAAGGCGAACTGCCTCAACCACCTTTGCAGGCTCTACACCTCTGGGGCATCTGTCAACGCACGCAAAACAGGACAGGCATTTATAAAGTGACTCCGATTTAAGAAGCGGCTCAATGTCACCTGTTTCGACCATACCCACAAACTGATGCGGATGATATTCCATTTCGTCATAAGCAGGACAAGTTGCGGAGCATTTTCCGCACTTCATACACTTACTTGTGTTGACGCCGCTCGTTCTTAAAATTTCTTCACGAAGATACTTATTATTTTCCATTGGTATCCTCCTTTACACCGAGAGCCTCGGCAAGAAGCTCGGTAAAATATACGATGGGCATATCTGTGCCGCACTTTTCAAGATTAAACTTGCACAATGGGCATGCAGTGATAATCATTTCGGCTCCTGCTGCTTTTGCGTTTTCGATGACAGCCAAAGCGTTTTTCTTTGCCGTATCGGGATTCTCAACCGAAATATATCCGCCGCAGCACTCGTTTCTTCTTGCATATACCACAGCTTCTGCACCAAGCGCACGAATAAGATCCTCCATGATCGTAGGATTTTCGGGATCATCCATACGCATTACCTTGTTAGGTCTGAGAAGAAGACAGCCGTAATATGCCGCGATCTTCTTTCCGTTAAGGCTGTTTACAACCTTTTCCTTTACCTTGTCAAAGCCGACAATATCACGAAGCATTTCAAGATAATGATATACCTCTGTTTCGCCGTTATAATCATTATCAGCCGCCATATATCGATTTACTTTAGCAGCAAACTCGGGATTCGTCTGCATTGCGTGATTGGTTTGCTTGATAACGTTGTGGCAGGCGGAACAAACCGTTACGAGTGGCTGAGCCTTGTCGTTTGCCTCTTTAAGGGCACGAACGGACGAAAGCTTTGTAGCCACCTCGTTGTTTGCTGTTGTAAATACGCCTCCGCAGCACTGCCAGTTTTCAATTTCTTCCAAGGTAACACCAAGAGCCTCGGCAGCTCTGTATGAGTAAAGGTCAAGCTCCTTTGCCTTATTTTTTAAGGTGCACCCGGGGAAATAACTTACTTTCATTAAATTACCTCCGATTTATACCATCTGTTCAGGATGGAATACCTCATCAAATTTTTCAGCGGTCAAGAAGCCAAGCTCAACGCAAGCTTCTTTAAGAGAAATGTTATCTTTAAACGCCTTCTTTGCAGTCTTTGCGGCGTTTTCATAACCAATATAAGGATTAAGTGCGGTTACGAGCATAAGAGAGTTATGAAGATTGTGATGCATCTTCTCACGGTTTGCCTTAATTCCTACAGCACAGTTCTTGTTAAATGAAACGATCGCCTCTGCAAGAAGTCTTGCAGACTGAAGGAAGTTGTAGATGCAAACCGGCATAAATACATTAAGCTCAAAGTTACCCTGAGATGCCGCCATAGTTACCGCTACATCGTTACCCATGACCTGAACTGCCACCATAGTAACAGCCTCGCACTGAGTTGGGTTAACCTTACCCGGCATAATGGAAGAGCCGGGCTCGTTCTCGGGGATAAATATTTCGCCAAGACCATCTCTTGGACCCGATGCAAGCCAACGCACATCGTTTGCGATCTTCATCATATCGCAGGCAAGCGCCTTAACCGCACCGTGAGCAAAAACAAGCTCGTCCTTGGATGTGAGTGCATGGAACTTATTGGGAGCAGTAACGAATTTCTTTCCGGTGATCTTTGAAACCTCTTCCGCAACTCCAACGTCAAAGCCCTTGGGAGTGTTAAGTCCTGTACCTACCGCAGTACCTCCGAGAGCAAGCTCACGCAGAGGTTCGACCGCACGCTCGATCAGCTCAACATCTCTTTCAAGGCTGGCTCTCCATCCGCTGATCTCCTGGCTGAACTTAATGGGAGTTGCATCCTGAAGATGTGTTCTTCCGCTCTTAACAATGCCCTCATTTTCTTCTTCAAGTCTGACGAATGTTGCGATGAGTTCCTTGACCGCAGGAATAAGCTTATCTTCAAGGCTGAGAACTGCGGCAATGTGCATTGCGGTGGGGAATGTATCGTTAGAGGACTGGCTCATATTTGAATCGTCGTTGGGGTGGAGCAAGGTCTTGCCTGCGATCTGATTGCCGCGGTTTGCAATAACCTCGTTGGAGTTCATATTCGACTGAGTTCCGGAGCCTGTCTGCCACACAACAAGCGGGAAATGGTCATTGAGCTTACCTGCCATGACCTCATCGCAAGCCGCTGTGATAGCCGCAAGCTTTTCGTCGGTCATTTTTTCGGGTCGAAGCTTATTGTTAGTAATTGCAGCAGCCTTCTTAAGTATGCCGAAAGCGTGAATAATTTCGGCAGGCATAGTTTCAATTCCTACGCCGATCTCAAAATTTTCATGGCTTCTCTGTGTTTGCGCCGCCCAAAGACGGTCAGCGGGCACCTTCATTTCGCCCATTGAATCATGTTCAATACGATAGTCCATAGTTTTTTGATCCTTCCTTATACCAAAACTTTATTTAAAAACAGACCCGGCAACGCATTGCAGGCTTGTTTTCGGGAACGATTTTCATAATATTTTCAAGAAGCTTGATCCTTCGTGCAAGCCGTGATGAGCCGCACAAAAGCCTATACTATAAAAGCAGTATTTTGGTATCAAGCCTGCTCAACGCTTCCTCACTTAAAATGTAACGTTTTTAATTACCTCTTTAAGTGCTTCTGCCGATTTATGAAGCTTTGCGATCTCTTCATCGGCGAGGTTCTGGACTATAATAGAGCGAACACCTGTATGGTCAACAAGTGAAAGCGAGCTTAAGCATACATCTGATATTCCGTATTCGCCCTCGTGGAGAGAGGAAACCGTCAGTGCTGTATCTGCGCTTCCGCTGAATGATTTAACAATATGAGTTGATGCCATAGCAATACCATATACGGTGCAGCCTTTGCGTGCAATTATATTACCGCCGGACTTTCTAACATAAGTCTCAACATCCTCGTGTGTATATTCGCTCGGAACGTAATCAGCAGACTTTATGGCACCGTTGAACTCGGAAAGCGGAACACCGGCGATCGTTGCATTGGACCAAGCAACAAATGAGGTATCACCATGCTCGCCCAGAACATTTGCATGAACCTGCTGCTGATTTATGTTGTAAATTTCAGCAAGACGTGTACGCAGACGAATGGTATCGAGAGATGTTCCTGTACCAAATACCTGATTTTTGGGCAGTCCGGTATATTTCAGGAATGCGTATGTCAAAATATCAACAGGGTTTGCAACAATGAGATAAAGAGCCTTTGGACATACCTTTACAATGTCAGTTGATATCTGTTTGATAATACCAATGTTGGTCTGCACCAGTTCAAGTCTGCTCTGTCCGGGCTTTCTGCCGATTCCCGAGGTGATAATTACAACGTCGGAGTCGACTGCGTCCTCATAGGATCCGGCATAAATGTCACAGTTGCCGATAAAAGGTGTTGCCTGTTTGATGTCAAGCGCTTCACCCTTCGCCTTTTCGGTATCCACGTCGATAAGAACGACTTCGGATGCAGCACCTCTGGTCAGCAGTGCGAATGCAGTAGTGGCACCCACGGAGCCTGCGCCAATAATTGTAACTTTCTTTTGCATATTAATCCTCCTGTATTAATAAAAATAACTTACTTTTATACATTTGCCAATTTTTTCAGGCAAAATGAAAGTTCTTCAACAAGGTTTATTTTAGTATTGAAGTTAATTGGAAAGTGGGATCCTGATGGGCGGGGGTCACGGCTCTGCCCACGCAGAAGTTGATATCCGTTGCTTCTTCAAACAAAAGTCGGCTTATCAGTGATGCACCGTCCTTTTGAAAATTCCATTCCTCATAGAGTTCGTTTTAGTCAAGATAGTCTTTCGCGTACTGAATGACCTTGTTCATCGTAATAACGCCTTCAGATACAAGGTCAACCCCTTCTATTTTTGCAATAGTCGGAATATCTCTTTTCCCATAATCCGTACTTGCCCGAACGGACTTTTCAAGAAATTTGGCAGCTATAGATGAAGTAGTATCGCCGCAAATAATATGCTTACCTTCCTTTCGAGAAGAAAAGCGGCATCATTCTATCAGCATCATCTCTGTTTACCCCCTGTTCTTTTTATGCTTAATTTGTTTTGAGCGAATGAATTCCATATAAAACAACGGAAAAACAATCCGATATAATATATAGCGATTAATTTCGACCCAACAAATGCCATTCAAGTGAATTCATTTAAATAACTTAAATGGCATGTAAGATGACAATCATTTTACCATTCATAATTTATTATACCATATACAATTGCAAAATGCAATAGATATTGACAAAAAAACACGGTATTTTCGGCAAAACAAATTTGTGCAATATTTTACTTTTTTCTTGAAATAACAAAAAATATATGGTATAATATATTACATATTAATAAAAATACAGACCACAGAGGAGAAGTAATAAAAAGTGGATTCATATAAAAATAAAACCGTTGAAAAGAGCAGCTTCCGCAAGTTCTTTGGCGAACTGTTCGATATCAAGAGCAGCACTGTCTATGTGTTCTTTATGGGCTGCTGCTGTATAATACATGCGATATTTTTGGCGGTATTTGCAGTTTTAAATATATATCCTATGATGATCTTCAATATGATCAGCGTAGGGCTTTACGCAATTCTCTGCATCAGAACAAAAAAGGTTGGAAATGCTCCGCCTATTATTCCTATCATCGGAGAAATAGCGTTTCACGGCGTTGCCGCAACAATATTTACCGGGTGGAATTCGGGTTTTATGCTTTATGTTATTTGCATAGTTCCGCTGGTATTCTATTGGCCAACAGTAAAACATAATCATGCAACGGCATTAGCTTTTATTTCCACCTTTACATTTCTTGCGACAAAGCTATATTGCTGTTTCTTTCAGCCCATTCAGTCGGATATACAGATAAACGTATCGCAAGTGCTATATCTTTTCAACTCTATGTTCTCCTTCTTTATGTTGACCTATTTTTCTATCCTTTTCAAGAAAATTATAGACAATAAGCAGCAAATGTTGAACGAGCAGAACCGGGAACTCCGGAAGATCGCAGGCATTGATCCCCTTACGGGACTTATGAACAGGCGTAGTATGTACGAACAGCTGCACGAATCGGAAAAGCTCCGAAGCAGCGGAAGCAAATATTCCATAACGATATGCGATATTGACAATTTCAAGCATGTAAATGATACATACGGTCACGGCTGCGGCGACGATGTGCTAAAAAAAGTAGCAGAGATCTTTTCCACGGCAGCAAAAAAAAGCAGCGGCGTCTGCCGATGGGGCGGAGAGGAATTCCTTATCCTTTTCAATGATACGGAAACGGAGAAAGCTGCGGAAATAACCGAAAATATACGCCGTGACATAGAGGAAGCTGATTTCTCCTTTGAGTCGGGTGCTCCGGATATTACAATGACTTTCGGCGTAGCAGGAACGGAAAGTTTCCCCGAACTGGGGCTTGATCTGCTTATCGCAAAGGCAGATGAACGGCTTTACAACGGCAAGAAAAGCGGAAAAAACTGTGTCGTTTCACAATAGTACATTATACCAATCCCATATAATAAATGTAAAAGATCTTCACAAAACCTTCTAATGGGGTTCTCTAAAAACCGGGACACGAGCATATTTTCGTACATGACTTGCATCA
>JBJFFR010000085.1:0-52982 GCA_051891935.1 Oscillospiraceae bacterium | reverse complement strand
TGGATTATTCTATCTGTCGGCTTTGTCTATAGAACGATTTGATATTAGTATAAAATAAATTAAGGAAGTGCAAATCATGCCTGAAAACGAAAAGAAAAAAGTAATACTCAGCGGCATCCAGCCGTCGGGCGCTTTTACGCTCGGAAACTATGTCGGCGCTATCAAGAACTGGGCACAGCTCCAGAGCGACTATGACTGCCTTTACATGATCGCCGATATGCACGCTATCACAGTACGTCAGGATCCAGCAAAGCTTCGCAAGAATACGCTCGAAGCTTATGCGGCTATACTTGCCTGCGGCGTTGACCCGAACAGATCGGTCGCTTTTATCCAGTCGCACGTTCCCACACACGCACAGCTCAACTGGCTCCTTGCCTGCTGCACACAGTTCGGCGAGCTTTCTCGTATGACCCAGTTCAAGGACAAGTCCGCAAAGCACCCCGATGACATAAATTCGGGACTTTTCACATATCCTGTACTCATGGCGGCGGATATCCTTGCATACAACGCTGATCTTGTTCCCGTCGGAGCAGACCAGAAGCAGCATCTTGAGCTTACACGAAATGTTGCGCAGCGCTTCAATCAGCGTTACGGCGAGCTTTTCAAGCTTCCCGACGGCTACATCCCTCCAAAGGGCGCAAAGATCATGTCACTTGCCGAGCCGACCAAAAAAATGTCCAAATCGGACGAAAATCAGAACGGCTGTATCTATATTCTCGATGACAAGGACACTATCATCCGCAAATTCAAGCGTGCAGTTACCGACAGCGACACCGTTGTGCGCTATGCCGAAGGAAAAGACGGCATAAACAACCTTATGACCATCTATTCCGTTGTAACGGGCAAGTCCAACGAGGAGATAGAACGTGAATTTGACGGAAAGGGCTACGGCGACTTCAAGCTCGCTGTCGGTGAAGCAGTTGCCGACCACCTTGCACCCGTCAGAGCCGAATTCGACAAGCTCATCGCAGACAAAAAGTTCCTCGAGGAAAGCTATACAAAGGGAGCAGACGCTGCATTCAGGATCTCCAGAAGGATCGTTTCAAAGGCTTATCACAAGGCAGGTTTCGTTGACCGCACTTAAACGTTTATTTGTTCTATTTATACAAATAACAATTTGACTGTGTGGTACGGTTGTTTATTTTAACGGTGCTGTCTTTGAAATTGTTGGTTAATGTTAAAATTACATTCATATTCTGCTGTTATAAGTGCTTAAAAAAATGTTCCAATATTGTGCAAAACAACTATTTTTTTCATCAAATCTTTAAAACCCATTGACATATTGAGCTTTAGGTTGTATATTAATAATCGAACAAGGGACGAAAACGTTTAAAGACTTGTTCCGAAGATTTCAGCCGAAAGGCATAACGGGAGAGTTGTTGCTGACATGGTTTCGATCAAGGACATCGCTTCGGAATGCGGTGTGTCAATAGCTACTGTCAGCAAGGCGCTGAATGACCATAAAGATGTCAGCGAAGCGACAAAAGCTCATATCAGAGAAACTGCCAAGAAAATGGGATATCTTCCCAATTATCAGGCAAGAGCTCTCAAAACGAACCGTACATATAATCTCGGAGTTCTCTTTAACGAAAGAGCCAACAGCGGTCTTACTCATAATTACTTCGCAGCTGTTCTTGACGCGTTCAAGAGAGTGGCGGAAAAACAAGGTTACGATATAACCTTTATCAGTCATAACATTGGCTGCAATCAGCTGACCGTCTATGAACACTGTATAAGCAGAAATGTTGACGGAGTTATGGTAGCAAATGTGGACGACTACAGCGATGAGGGAGTTGCGCAGCTTCTTAAAAGCTCGATCCCTATCGTGACGCTCGATAAAAAAACAGATAATAAGCCTGCGGTCATCTCGGATAACTTCAAAGGCATCGAGTGTCTTGTGAATTATGTCCATAAAATGGGACATGAAAAAATTGCGTATATTTACGGTGACCGGTCGGGCGTGACCTCTGCGAGAGTGGATGCGTTCCGAAAGACTATGGAAGCCTTAAATATAAATGTCAGAGAAGAATATCTGCTTGGCGGTTACTATCGTAATCCGGAGAAAACGGAAGAGCTTGTGGAGCAGCTTATGAAAATGAGCGATCCTCCGACGTGCATCCTTCTTCCCGATGATTTCTCGGCAATAGGTGCTCTGAACGTATTTGAAAGACTCGGTCTTTCGGTGCCGGAAGACATCTCCGTTGCAGGATATGATGGCATAACGCTTTCACAGGTTCTCAGTCCGAAGCTTACAACTTTTAAGCAGGATACGGACGAACTTGGAAAAGCCGCTGCAGAGCAGCTGATCTCACTGATAAACAAGGAGCTTCCCGAAAACAGCGAAACCGTTGTGATAGAGGGATATCTTCTTGAGGGTGGTTCGGTCAGGGATCTGACCAAGTAAAATTCGCTATTATATTTTTTTAAATATAATATAACTTTAAGGAGGAAAATCAAATGAAGAATTTTAAGAGAAATCTTGCTCTCCTTTCTGCTTTAGCATTAGCTGGAACTATGCTCGCAGGCTGCGGAGACAAGGCAACAACAACAACTGAAGGTGGCGAAACAACAACAAAGGCTGCTGATGCTGCTGCTGACAACGGCGAAACACCTGCTGCTGATAACGGCGACGCTGCTCCCACAACAAACGATGCTGCTACAGCAGGTACAGGTATCACACTTTCTGAAACAGAAGGTAAGGTATTCAACATCTACGCTTGGAACGAAGAATTCAAGGGCTTCTTCGAGAAGTACTACACAGTTCCTGAGGGCGTAACAGTTAACTGGACAATCAATCCTTCCGACGGCGGCGTTTACCAGCAGAAGCTCGATGAAGCTCTCAGCGGTCAGGACGCAGCTGCAGCTGATGACAAGATCGATATGTTCCTTGCAGAAGCTGACTACATTCCTAAGTACGCTAACGCTGCTGTAACAATGGACGTTACAACAATCGGTGTTAAGCCTCTCGACACAGAGTACGGCTACACAGTATCCGCTGCATCCAGCAAGGATGGCGTTCTCAAGGGCGTTTCCTTCCAGTGCTGTCCTTCAGCTCTTATCTACAGAAGATCTATCGCTGAAGCAGTTCTCGGTACTTCCGATCCTGCTGAAGTTCAGGCTCAGCTCTCTGACTGGACAAAGTTCGACGAAGTTGCTGCAAAGGCTAAGGATGCAGGTTACCTCATGACTGCTTCCTACGCTGAAACATACAGACCTTTCGCTAACAACATCACATCTGACTGGGTAGACGCTAACGGCAACTTCCAGGTTGACGATCAGGTTAAGGCTTGGATCAAGCAGGCTAAGAACTATGTTGACAACGGCTACACAACAACAGGCGGCGTTTGGTCCGATGAAAAGTCCGCTCACATGGGCGCTGACGGTAAGGCAATGTGCTTCTTCGGTCCTGCATGGTACTACAACTTCTGCATGGGTCCTGCTTGGGATGAAGCTACAGGTTCCAAGGGTGACTGGGCTATTATCGAAGGTCCTGCTGCTCACTTCTGGGGCGGTACATGGCTCCTCGCTGCAACAGGCACAGATAACCCTGAAATGGTTGCAGACGTTATGAACGCATTCACAGCTAACGAAGAGATCTGCTCTAACCTCGTTGAAAAGGAAAATCAGTTCTCCAACAATACAAAGGTTAACCAGAAGTTTGCTGACGATCCTAACTACGGCAACGAACTCCTCGGCGGTCAGAACGATACAGCTATTTTCGTAGAGCTCGCTAAGAACATCAAGTTCGACCACGCTACACCTTATGGTCAGGTATTCAACGAAGATGTTCCCGGATGCTTCCTCGACTACTTCACAGGTTCTATCTCCGAAGCTGAAGCTTGGGCAAACGTTGACAAGGTACTCGATGAAAAGTGCCCTGCAGTTACACACGATTGCTCCGCTTTCGCAGCAGAATAAGCAAATATAAAACCTAAATTGTGAAATTGGGGCAGGGCTATTCCGCCTTGCCCCTTTTCATATCAAAAATCAGGTATGAGAAGAGGTCGAAGCATGAAACGTAAATCAATCAGCTATGCAAAATGGGGCTATATCTTTATTGCACCTTTCTTCATAGTATTCCTTGTATGTACTTTCTATCCGCTGCTTTCAACATTCTATAACAGCCTTTTTGAAAACTACTGGGACGCAGGTGCCTTCCAGCAGGTAGGTCCTAATTTTGTCGGACTCGGAAACTTTAAAAAGCTGTTTACAGCTGATGCAAGCGGCAATATAGATATTATGACTTATGCAGCTAACACAATGATAATGTGGATCGCCGGCGCTATTCCGCAGCTTGCATTCTCACTTCTCCTTGCTGTTATCTTCACAAGCACAAGCCTTAATATCAAAGGTCAGACATTCTTTAAAACAGTAATCTACCTTCCAAACCTTATCATGGCTGCTGCATTTGCAATGCTGTTCTTCACATTGTTCTCTAATGTCGGCCCGATAAACCAGATTATATCCGGCGGTAATCCCGATAAAGTTGTTGACTTCTTCAATAATGTGGGTACTGCAAGAGGTATAATTGCATTTATCAACTTCCTGATGTGGTTCGGTAATACAACTATCATGCTCATGGCCGGTATCATGGGTATTGACCAGAGTCTTATGGAAGCTGCTGCTATTGACGGTGCAACTTCCGGACAGGTATTCCGCAAGATCACACTTCCGCTCCTTGCTCCGATCCTTGTATACGTTGTTATAACATCTCTCATCGGTGGTTTCCAGATGTACGACGTACCTCAGGTTATTACAAGCGGACTTGGAAGCCCTGACAGAAGTACAATGACTCTTATCATGTACCTCAACAGATACCTCGGCCAGGCAAAGAACTATGGTATGGCAGGCGCTGTTTCCGTACTTGTATTCATTATCACAGGTATCCTCAGCTACGCTGTATATCTTTCAATCATAAGCGGCCGTTCCGATCCTAAGCCTAAGAAGAGCAAGAGTAAGGGGGTTCTTTAATGTCAAACATTAATTTTCAGCCGGTTGGCCATGATAAAAGCAATGCTGCAACCACCAAGGTTTCAAGAGTAATTGCTTATATCTTCCTTATTTTTGTAACAGTTCTTTCGCTCTTCTCAATCTACTTCCTTATTATCAACTCAACGAGAAGCAGCGGACAGCTCCAGGGCGGATTTGCTGCACTTCCGAGCAAGTATTTCTTCAAAAACCTCGATACTGCATGGCATGATACCGCACTTTTCACCATTCCTCGCGGTATGTTCAACAGCTTTATTATCGCTGCATCTGCCTGCATTATTACAACATATTTCTCTTCAATGACTGCTTATGGCGTTCATGTATATGATTTTGCGCTCAAGGGATTTGCGTTCAACTTCATTCTTATCGTAATGATGATCCCGACACAGGTTTCTGCCGTTGGTTTCGTTAAGCTCGTAAGAGATGTAAACCTTGCAAATACATACTGGCCGCTCATTATTCCTGCGATCGCTGCTCCTGCTGTATTCTTCTATATGAAGCAAAACATCGAAAGCACACTTCCTCTTGAAGTTATTGAAGCTGCCCGTGTTGACGGTTCAAGCGAATTCAGAACATTCAACACAATTGCACTTCCTATGCTCAAGCCTGCAATCGCAGTACAGATGATCTTCGCATTCGTTGCATCATGGAACAACTACTTCACACCTGCACTTGTTATTGACAAGGCTGATAAGTGGACACTTCCTATCATGATGGCTGTTCTCCGTTCAAAGATCAACTCCCAGAACGGTGACCTCGGCGAAGTTTACATGATGATCCTTCTTTCGATCATTCCTGTAGTTATTGTTTACCTCTTCCTTTCCAAGTATATTGTTAAGGGCGTTGCACTCGGTGCAGTTAAGGGCTAATCAAAACAATCAAACATATCAAAACGGTGTTGCCGCAGGATATTTTACCCTGCGGCATTTTTTTAGCTGTTTATGTATCGGAGCGGCAGAATAAGCTGCTTTAGCGCCTTTTGATGCAGACGGTGAATGTGCTGCTCACTGTAACACATCTCTTCCGCTATTTCCGACCATTTTTTACCCGAAATATAGCGTTTGCAAAGAACCTGTTTGCAATTACCGTCGGGCAGCTGTTCAATCGCTCTTTCCACATCGACCATCTCACGGGCAAGCTTCTCGTTTTCTTCCCACAGCTTGTCCTCAAATTCGGAAGTATATTCAAAATAATTCCTGCTGCAGATCTCCCATGCCCTGCGCTCTGCCGAGATCATTCGGCTGCGGTTCTGTCGGATCTTTTCCATGTCCGCCTTGTACAATGATAAAAACTCCTTTGCAGTCATAGGCAGAACCTCTTAATTCTCGCTGCCGAATGTTCCGATCCTCTGTTTTTGGTGCTTTTTCATTAAAAAATCGGTGAATTCGGTCTCATATTCAGCCGCAAAATCCCCGTATTCTTCCTCGCCGACCTCCTCTCTGAAGCAGTCAAAGCATAATGTCCTTCCGTTCTGCACGAAGAAAACTCCGTCCACGCAGCCGCACTCCGCGCAAACGATCTCCGAACGTCGGCAGTTTTCACATCCGAAGGTACACTCGTCAAATTCATCATATATACATTTTGCCATAAAAAGCTCTCCCTTCTAAACAAGTACAATGGGAATGCTGTTCGGGGCAGTTTTCAGCTTTCCCGCCAAATTTTCGCTGTTTCGCACGAACGTTTGTTTTGGTTGCAAATTAATAATAGCACAAATGTTCTGATTTGTCAATGCTTTTTTTGAGAAAAAATATCACTGTACGATGAAATGTACACCAAAAAAGAATTTATCCGAACAGATAATGGGACGGGAGGGATATCGGCCGGTATTGTATATCCTTTATCAATATGCATAAAAACATTTACATCAGTAAAATGAAATACCGTGTTTTAAGGGAATGGTATTACAACAAGTAAATTATTTTTTTAAAATTTATTAACAAACTATTGTAGGGGACGGGTTTCCCGTCCAGTTGTCAACAATACCATTCAAAAAAACGGGACGGGCGACCCGTCCCCTACAAAAAATTACGTCGATTACGACCATGTTTTCATGGAAATTTCATTGTTTGTTTACTCGTTGAAATACCGTGGTTTTAAGCGATTTTCCTCTTTACGTTTCGGGAAAAATGTGATATAATGTAATAAGATTGATTTATTATTGGAGGAAGTTTTCTTGATTTGTATAACAGGCGATATGCACGGCGACATCAGCCGATTTAATGATAAACGAATAAAAGCGCTGAAAAAGAACGATGTACTGATCGTCTGCGGAGATTTTGGGTTCGTCTGGGACGGCAGCAAGCGTGAGCAGAAAATGCTCCGAAAAATAGGGAAAAAACGCTTCTACACGCTCTTTGTTGACGGCTGTCACGAGAATTTTGACCTGCTTGACCGATTCCCCGAGGCTGACTTCTGCGGCGGCGCTGTCCACCGAATCTCGGGAAACCTTATGCACATAAAAAGGGGAGCTGTTCTCTCTATGCAGGGCTACAAATTCTTTGCGTTCGGCGGCGGTCAGACAAAGGAGATCGACATCCGACGGGAATCGCACACTTGGTTTGAAGCCGAGCTTCCCGACAATGACGAGATCGACTATGCTTCGGAAAATCTCAAAAACGCAGGCAGCGAGATCGACTACATCATCACTCACGAGCCGCCTGCTTCCATGAAGGAATTTTTAGGGTTCGAGGTCAATCAGATAAGCTTTATGCACACTTTTTTTGACAAGGTCAAGACCGACTGCAAGTTTAAAATGTGGTTCTTCGGCAAGGCGCATATCAACAAGATTATTCCGCCGAAATACCGCTGCCTTTTTGACGAAGTTGTTGTTCTGAAAAACGAACAATGGGATAAGGAGCAGAAGCTGCTTCGCAAAAATAGGAATAAAAAGAATGTAGAAGCACCAAAGTCCGAGCCGACCACGGACAGCTTTGAATAAATTTGAAGGAGAATAACTATGCCGCATATTTCAGTAAAAATGCTTAAAGGAAGAACAGACGAACAGAAAAAGCTTGCCGCCGAGAAGGTTGCAGAGGCGCTTTACGAAGCAATTGGCTGTTCAAAGGATCACATCACTGTAACGGTCGAGGATTTTACCCCCGAGGAGTGGCAGCAGGTCTATGCCGATGATGTTGCCGCAAAGCAGGATGTGCTTTTCCGCAATGCAAACTATGACCCGAAGGATCTTTTGAAGAAATGAATTACATAATAAATGGCAGTGATATCCACCTTTCGCAGCCCGACTTTGACCTTGACGAAACACTTGACTGCGGACAGGCTTTCCGCTGGGAAAAAACCTCTGACGGCGCATATCACGGCGCTATGCTGAACGACCAGCTTACCATATATAAAGAAAAGGACTATTTTGTGCTTGAAAAAACGTCCGAAAGCGATTTTCTCAATGTCTGGTACGATTATTTTGACCTCGGCACGGACTACGGTGAGCTGAAACGTATCTACTCCGAGGATGAAACGCTTGCGAAGGCGTGTGAATTTGCATCGGGGATAAGACTTTTAAAGCAGGACAAGTGGGAAGCTCTCGTTTCGTTCATAATCTCGCAGAACAACAATATTCCCCGAATAAAGGGCATAATCGGAAGGCTGTGCGAAGAAAACGGCGGATTTCCGTCTGCGGAAAAGCTCAAAGGCTACACCGCCGATGATTTTTCCTATCTTCGTGCAGGTTTCCGTGCGAAATATCTTGAAAGCTGCGTTGAGCTTGTGACAAGCGGAAAGATATCGCTTGAAAGCATAAGCGCCGCACCTGCCGACGAAGCAAGAGCGGAGCTTATGAAGATAAAAGGCGTTGGCCCTAAAGTCGCCGACTGCACAATGCTCTACGGAATGTACAAAACGGAGTGTTTTCCCGTTGATGTATGGATAAAGCGTGTGCTGGAGCAGTTCTACCCGAACGGTCTGCCCGAGTTTATCAAGCCGACAGCAGGCATTGCGCAGCAGTATCTTTTCCACTATATGAGGACAAGCGGAGTATACGAAGCATGAAAGGAATAATATGAGAGAAAGCATTTTAACGATCCCGATAAGTGAAATTCTTGAACCAAAATGCGGCTGCCCGATATGCCGTATGAGAGATATGCTTGAACAGCGAACCGTTGAATACATAATGGGCGCAGCGATGATGGAACCCGATGTGCGCATCGAAACCAACCGAGCAGGCTTCTGTCACACTCACTTTTCGCAGATGATGAAGCAGAAGAACCGACTTTCGCTTGCGCTTATGCTCCAGACGCATCTTGCGGCTGTCGATCAGCAGCTTTTTGAGCGGAAGAAGCTTTTTGAACCGAAAAATGCCAAGAAAGCAAAGCTATCGAAGATAAATGAAAGCTGTTTTGTCTGCGAAAAAATCGACTGGGGAATGGAGCGTCTTATGCGCACGTTTTTTGAGATGTTCCTGCACGATGATGTGCGCCAATTAATGAACGAGCAGGAATACATCTGCCTGCCGCATTATGATATGCTTATGTCGCTTGCGCCTGCGTATCTGCAGAAAAACGACCTCAAAGCTTTTGAAGCGATGACGGAAAAGCTCGTCCGCAGTTATCTTGAAGGCCTGCAGGAAGATGTTACACACTACTGCAATATGTACGACTACCGCAACAGCGGAAAGGACGCAGACTGGGGCAACTCAAAAGACAGCATCGAACGCGCGGTAAAATTTCTCACATCAAGAGATTAAAATCAATGCGTAATGCGTAATTCGTAATTAATTTGTTTCTGAAAAATGCGTAAAAATGTAGGGGACGGGTTTCCCGTCCTGAATTGTCACCTATAAAAACGCAGGGGCGGATTTGATATCCGCCCGATGATCTTTTGTTTATTTCAGAAAGAAATAATAGATCAGTCCATACAAAACCGACGCCGCCGTTCCGTAGAGGATAACAGGCCCCGATATTATGAATATCTTTGCGCCGAGTCCGAGGACAAAGCCTTCCGTTTTGAATTCAAGCGCAGGGGACACGACTGCGTTTGCAAATCCCGTTATCGGCACAAGAGTTCCTGCGCCGCCGTGCTTTGCAAGCTTTTCATACAATCCCAGACCGGTCAGCAATGCGCTTATAAATACAAGCGTTATCGAAGTCCAGGTCGCTGCGCTCTGCGTGTCGAAGCCGTTTGCTTTAAAAATATTGCTGATAGCCTGTCCGACACAGCAAATTGCGCCCCCGATAAGGAAAGCCTTCGGAATATCTATAAGGCTTTTGGAATTCGGCGAGGCTTTTTTTACCATTTCATTATACTCTTTAGGCGGTAAGCCTTGAATACTCAAAAAAATTCCCCCTTTCGGAAATTTTGCATATAAATATATTATCCATAAATCCAATATTTATTCCAAAGGAGAAAACAATGCTGAAAAATATTTTATCGGGTGAAAGCTGTGCAAAATGTCAGCTTTGCTGTATTTTTGATAAATATGATATATGGGAAACTCCCACCGTAAACGATGAGCTTTGCGAAAAGATCATACGGGAGTATCCCGAGGTTGAATTTATTGAGAAAAGCGAGGGCGGAAGAATACTGAAATGTATTCCCGACGGCGAGCTTTTCAACTGTCCTTTGCTTGACAAAAGCTGCGGCTGCAGGCTCGGCGATGAGAAGCCGTTCGACTGTAAGATCTGGCCGTACCGCATAATGGAGCTTGGCGGAAAAAGGGTGATCGCAATAGCTTCGATATGCCCCGAGATGTACAAAAAGCCGCTTTCGGTGCTCGTTAATGAGCTTACGGAAAACGGACTTGCAGAGAAGATCTTTCACGAGGCTGATATCCATCCCGAGATCGTTAAGCCGTATCAGAAGGGCTATCCGATCCTGCTTGTTGAATAAAAGGAGAATCCAAAGTGTCAACCGCATCTTCAAAATATGAGCTTGATATGTGCAGCGGACCTATTCTGAAAAAGATGCTGATATTCACGCTTCCGCTGATGCTTTCAAGCGTCCTGCAGCTTCTTTTCAACGCCGCAGATATTATTATTGTCGGCAAATTTGCAGGAGATAATTCGCTTGCGGCGGTCGGTTCAAATACCGCTCTGATAAACCTGCTGACAAACCTTTTTATCGGTCTTTCGATAGGTGCGAACGTCATCGCCGCGCGGCATTACGGAGCAGGTGATGTAAAGGAGCTTTCCAAGACCGTACATACCTCGATGCTTATGGGAGCTGTCAGCGGAGTGTTTCTGACCGTGGTAGGAATGTGCTTTGCAAGGCAGCTGCTTGAGCTTATGAAAACGCCCGATGAAGTTATTACCCTTGCAGCGGATTACCTTCGTATCTACTTTCTCGGTATGCCTGCGCTTATGATATACAACTTCGGAAGTGCGCTTCTGCGTTCGATAGGAGATACGAAAAGGCCGCTTTTCTATCTTTCCGCATCGGGTGTGATAAACGTTATTTTAAACCTTGTTTTTGTAGTAGCGTTCAGGCTTGATGTAGTCGGAGTTGCGATCGCAACGGTCGTTTCCGAAACGGTATCGGCTGTGCTTATCGTAAGATGCCTTATGCTCGAAACGGGAGGGATAAAGCTCATCCTGTCCGAATTGAGAATTGACGGACGGAAAGCTGCGGCGATAATGCGGCTCGGTCTGCCTGCAGGATTCCAAGGGGTGATCTTTTCGCTTTCAAATGTTGTTATACAGTCTTCGGTCAATATATTCGGCTCAACGGTCGTTGCAGGAAATTCGGCGGCTCAAAACCTCGAAGGCTTCGTGTATGTCGCAATGAACTCGTTCTATCAGTCGGCGATCTCGTTCACAAGCCAGAATTACGGCGCAAAACGATTTGACCGATTGACGAGAATACAGCTCTGCGCCCTCGGCTGCGTGATAGTGACGGGACTTGTGTTCGGCTATACGGGACTGTTATTCGGCAGACAGCTGCTCGGACTTTATACCTCGGGCGCAGCAACGATCGAAGCGGGACTTGTCCGAATGAGGGTAATATTCTCGATATATTTCCTCTGCGGAATAATGGACGTAATGGTCGGCGGACTGCGAGGAATAGGCTATTCGATAATGCCGATGATAGTATCGCTGATCGGCGCCTGCGGAGTAAGACTTGTGTGGATAGCAACGGTATTTCAGATACCCGAGTATCATACGATAAAAACGGTATATCTTTCCTATCCCGTTTCGTGGGTGATAACCATAGCCGCACACGTTGTATGTTATATTATCGCAAGGAAAAAGCTGAATTCAATGCTTGAATCGTAAGCAACATTTGTTGTTGAAAAGCGAAGCCAAGCAGCCGGTCGAGCTGGGCACAGCTCGTCAGGTGTCCAGAGGGCGGAAGCCCTTTGGTCGCTCTCCGCAGAGAGCGAAATTCTCTAAATTTTAGCGAATCGTAATGCCGTAACAGCGAAATATCCAACAAATCCAAAAGCGCAATTCACAAAAAATGGAAAAACAAATTTGAGAAATCAAGCCGTTAAAACCATCAATGTGAATTGCGCCTATTCTATTTTCCAAAAGTAAACTATCCTTGAAGTGCCAATACACGAACGCAGTGAGTGTATTGGCACTTCAACTCAATATGAGCAGCTATGGGAAATGAACGTGGAAACAATGAGCGCAAGCGAATGTGTTTTCACACTAATACTACTCTCTCATTAAAGTGTAGACAAAAAATCGGCGCCAAATCCATATAAAGCTGTTTTCAACAGCTACAAGATTTTGCCCCATTTTTTGTACACTTTATAATCGGGGATTAGGAAAACGCTGATTAAAGCGCAGCGTTCGTTTCGCCGTTTTGAAAAATGTACGAGTTTCCTGTCTTTAATGTCATTCTGACATAGACATTTTGAAAAACGGCAGAAACGTATTAATCAGCGTTTCCTTAGTATAACGGAACAACTGCCTTTATTATACGGTTACGAAAAAACTTTAGAAAAAACAGTCAAATTCTTTGATCTGAAAATGATTGGATAATTACGGGTCAAGCCTCCCGTATTGTTTCAAAAAAATAGTTGTTCCGGTTATCTTTTGTAACCTGTGTGTTGTTCCGTTGGTGTGAAAACACATTCGCTTTCGCTCATTGTTTTCACGTTCATACTGCATAGCTGTTCATACGAAGTCGTAGAGCAAACACACGCACTTCGTTTATGTGTTTGCTCTACGAGGATAGTTATTTTGAAGAAAACAGAACAAGCGCAATTCACGAATTTAAGGTTCACAGACCGTTTTCTCACGTTCTGTTTTTCCTTTTTATTGTGAATTGCGCTTTTTGATTTTTAGTGATTACGCTATTGCTAAAAGCTTTTCGCCATAGTTTAGAGTGTTTCGCTTCTGCGGAAGCGACAAGGTGGCGCTGCCCCGTGGAAGTCACTCTGCGAAGTCATTATCGGTACCGAGCCACAAACTTACAGTTCGCTCCAAATTATAAACGAAATGGCAGCGGGGGCTCCCCGCCCCTTGACCCCTGCAAGCCTTTGAAAAGGCTTGAGCGAAACTTTTGCTTAGCTTCGCATTTCCCATACATACTGATAATTACGCATTAAAATCAGCCTTTTGCATCATACCATGTATGTCCGCTGTTGACGTCTGCCTGCATCGGCACGGAGAAGCTTACCGCATTCTGCATCTCTTCGCCAAGTATCTTTGCGGCTGCGTCCTTGTCCTTTTCCGAGGCTTCAATGATAAGCTCATCGTGCACCTGGAGTATGAGTCTTGCATCGAGCTTTTCCGCTTTAAGACGGTTGTAGACACGCACCATTGCTATCTTTATAACGTCAGCCGCCGTGCCCTGGATAGGCGCGTTCATTGCCGCACGCTTGCCGAACGCCTGGATGTTTTTGTTGCTGTTTTTCAGCTCGGGGATATATCTTCTCCGCCCAAAGGCTGTTACGGCATAGCCGTTTTTTACTGCGCTTTCGACTGCGTTATCCATGAATGCTTTTATATTCGGGTAGGTCGCAAGATAATTCTTTATATAACGGTCGGCTTCGGCAACGCTTACATCTATATCCTTTGAAAGGGAGAACGCACCGATGCCGTAGACGATACCGAAGTTTACTGCCTTTGCCGAGCGGCGCATTTCGGGAGTTATCATTTCTTCGGGAAGTCCGAAAACGCTTGCTGCGGTCGCTGTATGAACGTCCTTGCCGCTCAAAAAGTTGTTCCGCATATTTTCATCATCGCTCATTGAAGCGAGGATGCGAAGCTCGATCTGGCTGTAATCTGCGTCGAGGAGAGTGTAGCCGTCCTGCGCAACAAAGAATTTTCTCATGCTTCTGCCAAGCTCCGTGCGGACAGGGATATTCTGCATATTCGGCTCGGTAGAGGAGATTCTGCCCGTGCGTGTTTCGGTCTGCTTGAAGCTGGAGTGGACTCTGCCGTCTTCACGGACTTCCTTCAAAAGTCCGTCAACGTAAGTGGAGGAAAGCTTCGTGAGCTTTCTGTACATGAGTATCTCGCTTACGATCTCGTGTTTGTCGGCAAGCTCTTCAAGCACCTCTGCGCCTGTCGAATAACCCGTCTTGGTCTTTTTCTTGGACGGCAAGCCGAGTTCCTCAAAAAGCACCGTTCCGAGCTGCTTCGGAGAGCTTATATTGAACTCGTGTCCTGCCATGAAATAAATCTTCTGTTCGCAGTCCTTGATATCCGTTTCAAGCCGCTTGCCGAATTCCCTTACACCGTCGGAATCGACCTTAACGCCGTAATATTCCATCGAAGCGAGCACTTCGGTCAAAGGCTGTTCAATCTCGGTGAAAAGCTTCTCCATACCTGCGGCTGCGACTTCCTTTTTAAGAGTATCGCAAAGCGCAGAAAGTGAGGCTATATCTGCATTTTCGCCAAGCTCACTATAGTAGGGAACGCCGTACTCGGCGCACATTTTTTCAATGGTATACTCCGCAGATGAAGCGTTCAGAAGATAGCCGAGAATATCGGCGTCAGCGTCAAGCGCATTAAGCTCCGTACCGTTAGCAAAGCAGAGCTTGAAGGCGTTTTTTACCCTGAAACCGTATTTTCTGCAGCTTGAAGCGAAGAATTTCAGCTGTTTTTCCTTGTCGTCCGTGCTGCAAAGCTTTCCGCCGCATTCGACACGGAGCAGACCGGCTTCTTCAAGTATAAAAGCGGCATTTGCAGCCTTGTCAAAGTCGATATCGTCAAAATTGGCAGCCGAAAATTCACGCTTTTTGACTTCCTCGTGCTTTTCAAGCTTGGGAACGTTTGCAGAGGGCTTTATATCGAGCTTTTCAAGCAGCTTGTACATTTCAAGCTCGGTCAGAAGCTCGGAAACGTCGGCTTCATCGACCTTTTCGGGCAGATATTTCTTCGGATCCCTGTCAATGGGGGCATCGAAAACGATAGTTGCGAGCCATTTGCTGTGGAGAGCGTCTTCCTTGCCGTTTGAAAGCTTCGTGAGGACGGAGTTTGTCGCTTTGACCTCGTTCTTTTCAAGCTTTTCGTAAAGATTTTCGACCGATCCGTACTCTCTGACGAGCGTGAGTGCGGTTTTTTCGCCGATGCCTTTAACGCCGCTTATGTTGTCCGAGCTGTCGCCCATTAGTCCTTTAAGGTCGATAAGCTGCTTCGGTTCAAGCTCATAGACTTCACGGAATTTTTCGGGAGTGAAGACTGTCGTTTCCTTTGTGCCGTGGAGGAGAACGGTCACCTTGTCATTGATAAGCTGGAGCGAGTCACGGTCGCCTGTGAGGATAACACATTCATCTCCGTTTTCGGCACAGGCGGCGGAGAGAGTTCCGAGGATGTCATCCGCTTCAAAGCCTTCCGTTTCGAGAACGTGAACGCCCAAATCTTTGAGCAGGCGTTTTATCATCGGCATCTGCTGCGCAAGCTCATCGGGCATACCGTGGCGGTTGGCTTTGTAGCTGCTGTCGGCTTTGTGACGGAAGGTGGGCGCGCGCAGGTCGAAAGCGCAGGCGATCCCGTCAGGCTTCTGCTCGGCGCAGATCTTTAGATATATGTTCATAAATCCCGTCAAAGCATTAGTATAAACGCCGTTTTTGTTTGAAAGCATTTTTATCCCGTAGAATGCACGGTTCATAATGCTGTTTCCGTCAATGGCAAGAAGCTTCATTTTTCGCTTTCCTTTCTGTTTCAATTGCGATTATAAAATCGTCCGGATATAGAATCCGCCCCTACGGTTATTATGCACCTAAATTATCCCGAATATTGTAGGTATGGGTTTTCCCTACCTGTTACACAGGTGGTTGTATATAATCATTCGGAAATTTGTTCGATCGGGACGGGAAACCCGTCCCCTACATTTTTTACGTTGTTTTAAAACAAAAAATTATGCATTAAAATTACATATTTTCAACGGTTTCAATTCCGAGAATACCGAGATGCTTGATAATTACCTCACGGGTGAGCTTTGCAAGTGCGAGCCAGCTGGATTTTTTAGCCTCGTCCTGCTCATTCATGATGTTGTTTTCGTGGTAGAAATGGGAGAACGAAACTGCAAGCTGATATGCGTTTTCGCAGACATAGCTCGGCGCTTTTTCGTCCATTGCGAGCGTGAAAGCGTTGCCCGACATTACGAGCTTGAGCATAAGCTCACGTTCAGCTTCGGTATAAATGCCGTTCAGTTCAGCCTTTGCATCGCCTGCTTTTTTGAGTATGGAATTGATTCGGGAAACCGTGTAAAGAAGGTAGATACCCGTCTTGCCCTCTGCGGACATAAACTTGTCGAGGTCGAAAATGTAGTCCTTTGAACGGTGGTTGATAAGATCGCCGAATTTTACTGCAGCCATTCCAAGCTTGCGAGCATAATCATCGCGGTTTTCTTCCGTTACAAAGCTTGACTCGGAAAGACGTTCGAGAGAAGCGTTTGTAACCGTTTCAATAAGGTCGGAAAGGCGCATTACACCGCCGTCACGGGTCTTGTAGGGCTTTCCGTCGCTGCCGTTCATCGTGCCGAAGCCGAGGAATTCAAGCTCCGTTGTTTCGGGAACGAGCTGTGCCTTCTTTGCGCAGCGGAAAACCTGCGTAAAGTGAAGCTCCTGACGCTTGTCAACGACATACCAGATCTTTGTCGGCTTGAAATCACGGCTGCGCTGGATGATCGTTGCAAGGTCGGTCGTTGCGTAAATGCTTGAATTGTCCGATTTGCGAACGATAACGGGCGGCATCGGAGCCTTGTCCGAATCCTCTGCAACATCGACAACGAGTGCGCCGTTGCTTTCGTAGGAAAGCTGCTTTTCTTCGAGTATCTTCATAAGCTCGGGGATATACTTATCAGCGTCGCTTTCGCCGTACCAGTAGTCAAAATCAACATCGAGCTTTGAGTAGTTGGATTTGAGGTCGGCAATGGAAACACGGAGTATCTCTTTCCAGAGTGCGATGTAGCCGGGTCTGCCGTTCTGCAGCTCAAATGTAGCTGTATGAGCCTTATCCTTGAAGGCTTCGTCCTCCTTGCTCTTTTTGCTGGCAAAAGGATAAACCTCGCAGAGAAGCTCGGGGGAAAGCTCGGGAACGCTGTCGGTTTCGGGGTCAAAAGCCTTGTCAAAGCACTTCCAGTCGGGGTAACGCTCGGAAAGCTCTGCGATGACAAGACCGATCTGTAAGCCCCAGTCGCCGAGGTGAACGTCACCGTAAACGGTGTTTCCTGTAGCACGGGCAAGACGCTTGAGGCTTTCACCGATGATGGCGGAGCGGAGATGTCCGATGTGGAGAGGCTTTGCAACATTAGGTCCGCCGTAGTCGATAACGATAGTGTCGGGGTTCTCATTCTGCGGAACGCCGAGATGCTCGTCCGCTTCGATAGCCTTTACAACGGAGAGCATATATTCGTCCGAAAGCGTGAGATTTAGAAAGCCGGGCTTTACGACCTCTGCTTTAGCAAAGGTTTCATCAGCGGCAAGAACGGCTGCAACTTCGTCAGCGATCATGAACGGAGCCTTTTTGTAGAGCTTTGCGCCCTGGAATGCACCGTTGCACTGGAACTGGCAGAGGTCAAGCCTGTCCGAAGCGGTAACAACGCCGAGAGCCTTGTCATATCCGCATTTTTCAAAGGCTGCCGAAACCTTTTCTGTAAGAATCTTTGTTATAGTCTGCATAAAAATTGTCCTTTCAGATAATTTTGATCTTTAAAAATAAGATATGACCGCACGGTTTTGTGCAGTCATATCGTGCAATATACAATTATACCATATTATAGGAAATACGTCAAGCGTTACAGATATTGTATTTCAACGAGAAATTTTTGTGGGACGGGTTTTATATACCGAAATAACATGTTTCCGTAACACCATACCGCCGTAGGGTAAAGCCATATCCAACACACAGTTTTATCCAATTGACGGAGCAAAACAATTACGAATTACGCATTACGCATTGCGCATTAAATCACGCTTTGGAATGCTCAAATTGCGAGTAGTAAAGCTTGCTGTAGAAGCCGCCCTTTTCGATAAGCTCATCGTGCTTGCCCTGTTCGATGATGTTTCCGTCCTTCATAACGAGGATGAGGTCGGCGTCCTTGATGGTGGAGAGTCGGTGAGCGATGATAAAGCTTGTTCTTCCGTTCATAAGCTTTGCAAAAGCCTTCTGGATACGCTGCTCGGTCATTGTGTCGATGCTTGAAGTCGCTTCGTCAAGAATGAGCATTGACGGCTCGGCGAGCATTATTCGGGAGATGGAAAGGAGCTGCTTCTGACCCTGCGAAAGCGAGCCGCCGTCCTCGGAAAGCTCGGTGTCATAGCCGTTTTCAAGTCGCTTTATGAAACTGTGAGCGTGTGCGGTCATTGCGGCGTTCTTTATCTCGTCAAGCGAAGCGGTCGGATTGCCGTAGCTGATATTCTCCCTGACCGTTCCCGTGAAGAGCCATGTGTCCTGGAGAACCATTCCGTAAAGGCTTCGCAGGTTTTTTCGCTTCATATCCTTGATGTTCACGCCGTCGATGAGTATCTCACCCTCGTTGACATCGTAGAAGCGCATGAGCAGATTGATAAGCGTTGTCTTTCCGCAGCCTGTAGGTCCGACAATTGCAATTCTCTGACCCGGCTTAACCGAGAGGTTCAGATTTTGTATGAGCGGAACCTCGGGAACGTATGAGAATGAAACGTTCTTTATCTCGATGCTGCCGCTGCACTTTTCGGGTTCAAGTCCGTTTTCGTCCGAAACCTCGGGTTCCTCGTCAAGGACTGTGAATACTCGTCTTGCCGAAGCGAATGCGGACTGGAGCTCGGTGATAACGCCCGTTATTTCGTTGAAGGGCTTGGTGTACTGATTTGCATAGCTCAAAAAGGTCGCTATCTGACCGACAGACATTGCGCCGCCGTTGAGAACGGATATTGCGCCGAAAACGCCCGTTGCGGCATAAACAAGTCCGTTTACGAAACGAGTCGAGGGGTTTGTGAGTGCGGAGTAGAACTGTGCTTTAAGTCCGCAGACGTAAAGTCTTCCGTTTATCTCCTCAAATTTTTCCTGCGCTTCGTTTTCGTATGTGAAAGCTTTAACGATCTTCTGATTTCCGACAAGCTCTTCGATGCAGCCGGAAAGCTCGCCCTGAACGCTTGAACGCTCACGGAACTTGTCGTGGGAAATTTTTGTGATGAACGCAGCGACAAAGAGGGAAAGCGGTGTGATAAGGATAACGATAAGAGCTATCTTAACGTTTATCGTCAGCATAAAAATGATCGTGCCTGCGATAGTGACGATACCCGTCAGAAATTGCGAGAAGCCTTGAAGCAAGCCGTCCGATATCTGCTCGATATCAACGGTAACACGGCTGATAAGGTCGCCGCGTGAGCTGCTGTCGATGTAGCTTATCGGGAGCAGGTTGATCTTTTTGTAGACCTCCGTGCGAAGGTCGTTTACCGTGCGGTAGGAAACCGTGTTCGTGCATATCGTCATTACCCAGCTGAAAAATCCCGAGAGGATAACGACTGCGCAAAGCTTTATGATTATCGGCAGGAGTGAATCGAAGTCAACATTGTCCTTGCCGATGATAAAGTCAACGCCTTCACCGATGAGAACGGGCGCATAAAGCGTAAGTCCGACGCTTATTATCGCCGCAAGGAACGATATTATGAGGAACGGCATATACGGCTTTGTGTATCGGAGTATTCTACCGAGAACGGGCTTCTGTTTTGAATTTTTATCTTTCATTGCCGGTCGCCTCCTCCTTTGAAAGCTGTGAATAGCAGATCTCACGGTAAACATCGCAGCTTTCGAGAAGCTCCTTGTGTGTACCAAGACCGACCTGTCTGCCGTCATCGAGAACGATTATCTTGTCAGCCTGCATTATGGAGTTTGCTCGCTGTGAAATGATAAAGGTCGTCATTCCCGAGGTGTTCTGTGCGATAGCCTTGCGGAGCGCTGCGTCGGTCGCGAAGTCGAGTGCCGAGGCGCTGTCGTCAAGGATGAGAATGTCAGGCTTTGAAACGAGCGCTCTTGCAATGGTAAGACGCTGCTTCTGACCGCCCGAGAGGTTTTTGCCGCCCTGTGCGACATGAGTGTTCAGACCGTCGGGCGTCTTGTCAACGAATTCCTTTGCCTGTGCGATATCAAGTGCGGCATAAATTTCCTCGTCCGTTGCGTCACGCTTTCCCCAGCGCATATTTTCGGCGATCGTTCCCGAGAAAAGAACTGCCTTCTGCGGAACAACGCCTATTCTCTGACGAAGAGAGGTCGTATCATAGTCAGCCGCCCTTATGCCGTCAATGTTAAGCTCGCCCTTTGAGATATCGTAAAATCTCGGAATGAGCGAAGCAAGAGTGGATTTACCCGAGCCTGTACCGCCGATAACACCGATGGTTTCGCCCTTTTTTGCGGTGAAGTCGATGTCTTCAAGCGCATATTCTCCCGAGTTGTTGTAGGAGAAATAAACGTGCGAAAATTCAACTGCATTTTCCGAGCCTTCGCCGCTGCGTTCCGAGCCGTTTTTTATCGAAGGTTCGATCTCGAGAACTTCGTTTATTCTTGCCGAAGAAGCGGCTGCCTTTGTGAAAAGCACGACAAGATTCGCAACAACGACAAGCGCAAGCGATATCTGCGTCATATAGTTTACGAATGCGATAACTTCGCCCTGTGTGAGCTGACCTATGCTTACTCTCAATCCGCCGAACCATACGATAGCTGCGATAGCAAGGTTAAGTATAACGTAGGTGAGCGGATTAAGCAGCGCGGAAAGTCTTCCCACACGCAGCGAAATGTCAAGATAATCGTCGTTTGCGTCGTCAAAGCGCTTCTGCTCCGTGTCTTGACGGGAGAATGCACGGATGACTCTTATTCCCGAAAGTCCCTCACGGGTAACGAGTGAGATCCGGTCAAGCTTCTTCTGGATGACCTTGTAATACTTGATCGAGCGTGACATTATAAGATAGAGCACCAGCACAACGAGCGGAATAATGATAACGAATATCACCGAAAGCTTCAGGTCGATGCTCATTGCCATTATCGCCGAGCCGATAACGATGAACGGCGCACGGACAACAAGTCGGATGAACATTGCGACCGCCTGCTGCACCTGATTGATGTCGTTGGTGAGCCTTGTGATGAGCGATGGTGTGCCGAGCCTGTCCAGTTCAGCGTGTGAAAGGCTGTTGATGTGGCGGAACATATCGTTCCTCATAACGGTGCCGACGCTCTGCGAAGCCTTTGACGCAAGGTACTGGCATATAAGCGCAAAGCAAAGTCCGAGCACACCGAGCAGAACGAGAACGCCGCCCATTTTGTAGATATAGCCCTTGCCCAGCTGACCCTTGATGCCGTTGTCAACGATAGCCGCCATTATAAGCGGAACGATGACTTCAAAGATAGCTTCGATAAGCTTTGAGGTCTGTCCGATGATGATCTCCTTTTTTACAGCTCCGAGATACCTTTTTGCAAGCTTAAACAATCAATCCACTCCCTTTTCTTCCTCTTCTTTTTTTTCTTTTTTCCCTTTTCTGAATATAATAAACTTGCTGAAAATATAATTGAGCACAAGCACAAATACCTGCGCTGTCAGCTTCATGATAAATTTGTTCCAGAGCAGGACATCTACCGTCAAGACCATAAATCCAAGCTCGATGAGGTAGGAACAAAACCTTGCTCCGATGAATGAAACGAACTCACGCAGAAAAAGCTTCTTTTCAAAGCTCTTGCTGCCGAAGACGAAAACCTTGTTCGTAAAGAAGGCAAACAGCACCGCAAATATCCACGATACTGTCGTTGAAGCAGCTGTGCCAAGACCTATCGCATAAGCGATGAACTGCGTTCCGACGGAAATAAGCGTTGTCAGTCCGCCGAAAAAGATATAAAGCAGCGCAGCTTCATATTTATAATAAAGCTTTTGGATACATTCGGGGAATATCCCGACGATCTTATGAATAAATCGTTCAAACATTCTGTCTGTCCTTTTCTGTAAATAGATGCGTTTTTATGATATTCTGACCCACGCATTGAAAAATTTTACCACATAAATGTAAAATAACGCTTGCTTAAAATATAATTTTATGTAAATAAAGCCGTAATATGTGAAAAAGTCTTGATTTTTTCAAGGGTTTGTGATATATTTACTTTTAATAAAAACTGTAAAAAATTTCTATATTGAGAAAGGAAACAAAATTTTGGATAATCTACCTGCCGCCATAACGGCAATAATCGTTCTTATCGCATTTTCCGCGCTTTTTTCTTCAATGGAAACTGCGATCTCATCCGTAAATAAAATACGTCTTAAACACGAAGCCGCAAACGGAAAGAAAAGCGCAAAAAGAACGCTGAAGCTTGCGGAAAATTTCGACAAGACAATAACTGCGATACTTGTCGGAAACAACATTGTGAACATACTTATATCATCGCTCGGCACGGTCATCTTTACGAACCTTATGGGCGCATCGGGCGTCGCTGTTTCGACTGCCGTTATCACCGTGCTTGTGTTGATATTCGGCGAGATACTTCCTAAATCAATGGCAAAGCAGAATGCCGAGAGCTACGCTGTCGGAACATCGGGTCTTCTGAGCTTTATATGCTGGATTCTTACGCCTATATCGTTCTTCTTTCTGCAGCTGCAGAAGCTTATGCAGAAGATATTCAAGCCGAAGGAGAACGCTCCGAGCGTTACCGAGGATGAGCTTAAATATATAATTGACGAGATCGAAGACGAGGGCGTTCTCGAAAAGAACGAAAGCACCCTTGTGCGCTCCGCTCTCGAATTTGACGATACGACCTGCGAGGAGATACTCATCCCCCGTGTAAAGGTGAGCGCAGTTGACGTCACGGACAGCATTGAGGAGATCCGTGATATGTTCATAAACGAGCGTTATTCCCGTCTGCCCGTTTATGAAAAGAGCATTGACAATATCATCGGATTTATTACCGATAAGGACTTTTTTTCGCTTCTTTTCCAAAGTGAGGATAAGCCTGCTTCGATAGAAAGCATCATTCAAAAGGCACTTTACGTCCACGAAAGCAAGCTTATATCCGAGCTGCTTGTCGATATGCAGCGTTCAAAGATACACATTGCCGTCGTTAAGGACGATTACGGCGGAACGAGCGGCATTGTCACGATGGAGGATATCATCGAGGAGCTTGTCGGCGAGATCTATGACGAAAATGACGAAATTGTTCAGAGCATTGTAAAAACGGGCGAGAATATGTACGAGATACAAGCCGATCTGAGCCTTAACGATATGCTTGAAAAGCTTGCGCTTCCCGAAAATATCATTGATGTCGATTCTTATGACAGCAACACTGTCGGCGGATGGGCACTGGAACTGTTCGGCTATATCCCTCCCGTGGGTGCGCAGGTCAAAAACGGCATTTTCGGCATTACTGTTCTTGACGGCGATGAACGCACGATCAATAAGATCGGTCTGAAGATCGACCTCGATAAAAAAGACGATGAAGAATGAATCGAAAACGTTTTTGCCGGTTTTAAAAAATGTTTAAAAAATATACACTAATATCGCCCTGTATCGTGATATACTGTAACCGTATAAAATAGTACGTATTCAGGAAATAATCATATCAGGTGGGGTCTTAAATGGAAAAAATCAATATAGCTGTGTGTGATGATGACGCAGCTTTCCGCAAAACGCTTGAACTTGAACTTATCAACTATTCACGGGAGAATGAAGTCGATATGTCCGTCAGAACGTTTTCAAACGGACTTGAACTTCTTATTTCTGAAATAAAATATGATCTTATCTTTCTCGATTACAGCATGGGCATACTCAACGGCATTGAGGTCGCAAAGAAGCTTCGGGCAAAGGGTGTTCGCTGCCCGATAATCTATGTCACGGGTTACAGCGAGATCGTCTATGTCGCATTTGAGGTCAACGCTTTCCGCTTCATTCCTAAGCCTGTTGAGCCGGGCGTGCTGAATAAAGCGCTCGATGACTTTATCTTCCAGCTCAAAACGAATAAGCTTGTCAGCTTCGTTTCGGACGAAACCTCCATAACGATATTTTCCTCCGAAATTGTTTATGTCGAAGGAAAATTCCGAGGCTGCATCGTCCACGCTGCAAAGAAGAGCTATCCCGTGGCGCAGAGCTTTTCGGAATTTATCGAAGGACTTGGCGACAGATTCTATACCTGCCACAGGAATATAAGCGTCAACACCGCTTTCATAGATCATATTGACGGTGCTTCGGTCATCCTTTCAGACGGAAGAAAGCTGAAGGTAGATAAGCCGAAGACTGTTGAGCTTATTGAACTTATGGAAAGCTTTAAAGCCAACTGATACATACGCTCCGTTTTTGCAGATCAAAACGGAGCTTTTGATTTTTTCAACCTAAAAATCATAAGTGAGAAAAACGGAGCATTTCGGAGCAATCGGGAGCATTTCAAAGAATAAAAATATTTGCGGAAAGTTTTCAAAGAAATTTGCTGAAATCTATTGACATTTAAAGGTTTTTATCGTATTATTTATCTCGTACAACAACGCAAAATTATGCGGTAGAATAATTTTGGCGCACTTCGGCTTTATCGGAGAAAGCCATTCTGAAAGGAACGTGAGGATAGGATTGGAGAATAAGCTCAAGCTTTATGGATTTAATAATCTTACCAAGACCTTAAGCTTCAATATTTATGATATCTGCTACGCTAAAAGCCCGAGAGAGCAGAAGGACTACATCAACTATATCAATGAACAGTATAATTCCGAAAGACTTACAAGCATCCTCTGTGACGTAACGGAGATGATCGGTGCAACTGTGCTCAATATCTCAAAGCAGGATTATGAGCCGCAGGGCGCTTCGGCAACGCTCCTTATCTCGGATGAGCATCGTGTAAGTTCGGGAATTGACGAATCCTGCAACCTCGGCAATACTATGACGGCGACCGTTGAAAAGGAAAGCATAGCAGGACATCTTGACAAGAGCCATCTTACCGTGCACACCTATCCCGAATTTCACCCCGATAATGCAATAACGACCTTCCGTGTTGATATTGACGTTTCCACCTGCGGAAAGATCACTCCGCTCAAATCCCTTAACTACCTTATCGGAAGCTTTGACTCCGATATCATCACGATTGATTATAAGGTGCGCGGCTTTACCCGTGACGAACAGGGCAAAAAGCTCTTTATCGACCACAATATAACCTCCATTCAGGATTATATCGCAAGGGAAACGCTTGAAAAATATGACGCAGTCGATGTCAATGTTTATCAGTCAAACATCTTCCATACAAAAATGATGATAAAGGAAATATTCCTTCAGAACTATCTCTTCAATACCGATACCTACGAGCTTGCACCGAAGCGCAGACTTGAAATAAACGATGCGCTCCGCCGTGAGATGATAGAGATATTCAGCGGACAGAACGTATTTTAATGCATAATGCGTAATTCGTAATTATTCCGGTGTGCAATTCTATTGTTAAACCGTGGGGGATGTGTTTCCTGTTCAGAAAAACACATCGCTCCCGAATCCCGAACTTAAAAAATGTTTGCCTGTAATATGCGGCGGAAGTGGTGAAAATCCGCTTCCGCCTTTACTTTTTTGGGGTATAAATATGAAACATATCAACGTCAAGCGCATATTCCTCAATATCGGTCTTACCCTCGCAGTCATCGCGCTGTTTTTCCTGTGTTGGCAGATATATGACAACTCGTTTCTTGTTAAAACAACGGGAACGGTTCAGGCAGTCAGAGAACCCGAATACAGCTGCAATTATATTGACGCTGACGGAAATGAACATCCGATGATGGAATACGATGTTTTCTATACTGTGCGCAGCGGCGAAAGCTATACGGACTATATCATGGGGCATATTGATGAATACAGCATTGGCGAAGCCGTTGACGTTATTTATGATAAGCGTAGACCCGACAGTATAACATATCTTACGGACAATGTGTTTTACATAATCGTGTTCGGCGTTCCTGCGGTGCTGCTGATATATTTCTGCCGCTCGGCATTCAAGGGCTATAAAGCCGAGTATCTTGACCGTTATAAGAAAACCGTTATTTTCAGCGTGATAACAGGCTGGATACCGATACTCTATTATATTTGGTATGAGTTTTTCTTTGAACCCTCGGGAATGATGTTCTCGGGACTGGGCGAAGGGCTTATGTGTTTGTTCCTTTTCGCCGCAGTTCCCGTGATAAATATTATAGTATGGATAATCTCGGCGGTGGTGTACTGCCATAAATGCAAAAAAGCAGAAAGAAGTGTTGTTGAAAATGGATCAGCATAACGCTCCGATATATGAAGCGCTTTTGAGATACCGTGAGGCAAGGATAGTTCCCTTCGATGTCCCGGGTCACAAGCACGGAAAGGGCAATCCCGAACTCACAAAATTTCTCGGAAAGACCTGTATGGAAGTCGATGTGAACTCGATGAAGCCGCTCGACAACCTCATTCATCCCGTTTCCGTCATAAAGGACGCAGAAACTCTTGCTGCAGAAGCTTTCGGGGCACGGCACTGCTTCTTTATGGTCGGTGGAACGACCTCTGCGGTGCAGACAATGGTGCTTTCCGTCTGCAAGGCCGGGGATAAGATAATAATGCCCCGAAATGTTCACCGCAGCGCTATCAATGCGCTTATTTTGAGCGGCGCTATCCCCGTGTATGTGAACCCCGGAGTGAACGAACGTCTTGGAATACCTCTCGGAATGAGCGTTCGTGATGTTGAAGCGGCGATAAAGGCAAATCCCGATGCAAAGGCTGTCCTTGTCAACAATCCTACATACTATGGAATATGCTCTAATCTCCGCAGCATCGTCCGCATTGCTCACGAGCACGGCATGGCTGTTCTTGTTGACGAAGCGCATGGAACGCACTTCTATTTCGGTGAGGGTATGCCGCTTTCCGCAATGGCTGCAGGCGCCGATCTTGCTGCAGTATCTATGCACAAGTCGGGCGGTTCGCTCACGCAGAGCAGCTTCCTTCTTGTCGGAGAGAACGCAAAGGTCACCGAGGGTCACGTCCGTGCGGTAATAAACATCACGCAGACGACAAGCGCTTCCTATTTGCTTCTTTCTTCTCTCGATATTTCAAGAAGGAATCTTGCGCTTGACGGAAAGAATATTGTCAAAAAGGTGGTAGAAACCGCAAACTATGCCCGTCAGGAGATAGGAAAGATCGGCGGCTACTGCGCCTTTTCCGATGCGCTTATAAACGGTGATGACATTTACGATTTCGATATGACGAAGCTTTCCGTTCACACCCGTGATATCGGTCTTGCAGGAATTGAGGTCTATGACAAGCTCCGTGATATTTATGATATCCAGATAGAATTCGGCGATATCGGAAACATTCTTGCTTACATTTCCGCAGGCGATATGTGGAAGGATATCGAGCGTCTTGTTGCGGCTCTTGCAGAGATAAAGCGCCGCTTCTCAAAGGACAAGTCGGGTATGCTCGATCACGAGTACATAAATCCGCAGGTCGTTCTCACTCCGCAGGAGGCTTTCTACGGCGAGCAGGTTTCTCTCCCGATCGAAGAGAGCGCAGGCAGGGTAAGCGGCGAGTTTGTGATGTGCTATCCGCCGGGAATACCTATCGTTGCCCCCGGTGAGCTTATCACCGAGGATATTCTTGCTTACATTCGTTACTCCAAGGAGCGCGGCTGTTCTATGACGGGCACGGAGGATATGAATATGGAGAGGATAAAGGTACTTAAATAATGCGTAATTCGTAATGCGTAATGCGTAATTAATATGTTACGCATAATTCTTGCGAAATTGTAGGGGACGGGTTTCCCGTCCCACATTGCTACCTAAAATCGTAGGGGCGGATTCTATATCCGCCCGTTATCGGATATCAAATATACGGAAAGGAATGAGAAAATGGAACTTTGGTACAGCGAAATGCACACAAAGGACGTTAAGATGTCCATAAGGATAGATAAGCAGCTTTGCAGCGAACAGAGTGAATTTCAGCGCATTGATGTTTTTGAAAGCCCTGAATTCGGCAGATTTCTGACGCTTGACGGGATAATGATGCTCACCGAAAAGGACGAGTTCATCTATCACGAGATGATAACTCATGTTCCTATGGCTGCAAATCCCGATATAAAAAGAGTTCTTGTCATCGGCGCAGGCGACGGCGGAACTATCCGTGAGCTGACCCGATATGAAAGCATAGAGCACATTGATATGGTCGAGATCGACGAGCGTGTTGTTGAGGTTTCAAAGCAGTATCTTCCTCAAACGGCTTGCAAACTGGACGATCCGAGGGTTCATATCTTCTATGATGACGGTCTGCGCTTCGTTCGCAGAAAGCATGATGAATACGACCTTATCATCGTCGACAGCACCGACCCGTTCGGTCCCGGCGAGGGACTTTTTACAAGCGAATTCTACGGCAACTGCTTTGACGCACTTACCGAGAACGGCATCCTTGTAAATCAGCACGAAAGCCCCTATTATCCCGATGACGCAAAGGCTATGCAGCGCGCACACAAGCGCATCCGTGAGCTTTTCCCGATATGCGGAGTTTATCAGGCGCATATCCCGACCTACCCTTCGGGACACTGGCTCTTCGGCTTTGCTTCAAAGACGGTCAAGCCGCTTGAATTTAACGCTGACAGCTGGAACAGTCTTGGAATAAAGACAAGATACTACAATACCGAGCTTCACAAAGGCTCGTTTGCGATACCAAATTATGTAAAGGAGCTGCTTGACAATGCAGTCTGAAAGAAACGCTTTTATCGCTTGTGACGGCGAATACGAAGGCTCGAAAATAGTTATTTTCGGTGCGCCGTTTGACAGCACAACATCCTATCGTCCCGGTACACGCTTCGGCGCAAAGGCTATCCGTCAGGAGAGCTACGGCATTGAAACCTATTCGCCGTATCAGGATAAGGATTTGACCGACTACACTTACTATGACGCAGGGGACATTGAGCTTTGCATCGGCTCGTCCGACCTTGCACTTGACCGGATAACCGAGCTTACAAGAGAAATTCTTGCCGATGGAAAAATGCCGCTCATGCTCGGGGGAGAGCATCTTGTAACTCTCGGAACGGTAAGAGCTGTCAAGGAAAAATATGACGATCTCTATATCGTTCAGTTTGACGCTCACGCCGATCTCCGTGACGATTACCTCGGGGTGAAGAATTCCCACGCCTGCGTAATGCGCCGCTGCTATGAGCTTGTCGGCGAAAAGCACATCTATCAGCACGGCATAAGAAGCGGTGAACGCACGGAATTTGCATTTGCAAAGGAACATACGATAATGAATCCGTTTGATCTTGACGGTATCGACAAAATGGTTGCGGAGCTAAAGGGCAAAAATGTTTATCTTACGATAGATATGGATGTTCTCGACCCGTCCGAATTCCCCGGAACGGGAACGCCCGAGGCAGGCGGAGTACGATACACCGAGCTCCTCGGCGCACTTATGAAGATGAAGGGGCTCAACATTGTCGGTGCGGATATGAACGAGCTTTCGCCGCCGTATGATCCGAGCGGAATTTCAACAGCGCTCTGCTGCAAGCTTCTTCGTGAGCTTCTGCTGATGCTTTCGGAATAAAATTTATGGGAACCTCTAAAAACCTCCTTCACGGCAAATTTTCTATGACTTTGTTCATCTGCTGCGTTATCAAACCTTGTAATACATAAGAATAAGCTGATTTATCAGCGTTTCTTTAGTATTAACTGCGGTTTGATGCCTTGCAGCTAAACAAAGTCATGGACGAAAATTTGCTCGTGTCCCGGTTTTTAGAGAACCCCTTATACTTTGAATTTTGGAGAGTTTATGGAAGAGAATAATAAAAATACAGAAAAGCTGTCCCTTCTTGAAAGGTTAGAGGAGAACAGCTATGGAAAAATTGCACTGTCATTTGTAAAATGGTTCTTTTTGTCCGTTATTGTCGGAGCTGCAGTGGGAGTTGTTGGCGCATTGTTCGGAAAAGCGCTGAGCTTTGCAACTTCCTTCCGCACGGGACATTCGTTTATGATTTTTCTGCTGCCGATCGCAGGTCTGCTGCTTGTTTTCGTTTATCAGATAACGAAAATGTCCGATGATAAGGGCACTAACACGATAATCCTTGCTGCGAGAGCAGAGTCGGAGGTAAAATTCCGTCAGGCGCCGCTTATTTTCATCGCAACATTTATAACTCATATCTTTGGCGGTTCGGCAGGACGCGAGGGTGCGGCTTTGCAGATAGGCGGAGCACTCGTTTCACCGCTGAAAAGGCTTTTTAAGATGGATGAACACGACAGTTCGATACTTATAATGTGCGGCATGAGCGCAGGCTTTGCGGCTCTGTTCGGAACGCCTGTTGCATCGGCGGTTTTTGCGGTGGAAGTCACTATCGTTGCGGCTGCGCAGTATTCGGCTCTTGTTCCGTGCATGATATCGGGCGTTACGGCTGCTATGGTTTCGGAGGCGCTCGGTGCGGAGGCTGAAAGCTTCATCGTCGGCGGAGTTCCTGCGCTTTCTGCGGAAAATGCGGTTCAGATGCTGCTCGTTATCGTTCTCGGCATAGCCTGTGCGGCTGTCAGCGTTCTTTTTTGCAGCGTTATACATAAATCGGGCGAATTGTACTCAAAATATATAAAGAATCCTTATTTGAGAATAGCCGCAGGTGGTCTTATCGTTGCTGTTCTGACCGTACTTCTCGGAACGACCGATTACAACGGTGCAGGAATGGATGTTATAAAACGTGCATTTACAGGCGACGCCGACCCTGTTGCATTCCTGCTAAAAATAGTTTTCACGGCGCTTACTCTCGGCTGCGGCTTCAAGGGCGGCGAGATCGTACCGAGCTTCTTTGTCGGAGCGACCTTCGGCTGCACGCTCGGCGGACTTATCGGACTTGATCCGTCATTCGGCGCAGCGGTCGGACTTATCGCCGTATTCTGCGGGGTTACGAACTGCCCGTTCGCTTCGATCATTTTAAGCTGCGAGCTTTTCGGCATGAACGGTCTGCCTTACTATGCTGTCGCAATTGCGATAAGCTATATGCTTTCGGGCTACACGGGACTTTACAGCGCGCAGAAATTCCACCAGTCAAAGGCAAAGCCCGTCAGAATTCATAATGAGTAATTTTGAGAATAGAATCATTGTCCAAAATGCAATTCCGTAGAGGCGGATCCCATATCTGCCCGACAATTTACAAAATCGTTCGATCAAAAAACGGAAAGGGGATGTCATTATGCCGAAGCTTCGGCGTTCCGGAGAGGATTACCTTGAAACGATACTGATTTTAAGCAAAAATAACGATGTCCGCTCGATTGATATCGCCCGTGAGATGGAGCTATCAAAGCCGAGCGTTTCAAGAGCGGTCGGACTGCTCAAGGACGGCGGTTTTATCCTTGTTGACAAGAAAGGCTACATTTCCCTCACGGAGGAAGGAAAAAGACAGGCGGAACGTGTTTACGAACGTCATACCGTTCTTACGGAATGGCTCGTGAGCATCGGCGTTGACAAGGCATCCGCCGCCGAGAATGCCTGCAGGCTCGAACACGATTTCAGCGATGAGGTCTTTGAAAAGCTGAAAGCGGATATTGAGAAAAGAAAGGTATAAAAACATTTTTCTTTTACATAATAATTCATATAATTCAAAAAAAAAATAATGTATCGGTATTGACAAAAAATTAACAATGTGATATTATATTAATGGGTCGAGGAGATCATACCCTCCGACCCCGAAGAAAATGTCCGGAATTAATAATGGGAACCTCTAAAAACCTCCTTCACGGCAAATCCTCTATGAGTTTTGTCATCTGCTGCGTTATCAAAGTAAACGCTGATCAAATTGAATAAATGAAGCGTTTACTTACCTTGAAATACATCAAGTATTTACGGCGGTTTGATGCCTTGCAGCTGACAAAACTCATTACGAGGCTTTGCGAGCAATACGAAGTATTGCTTTGTCTCGGTTTTTAGAGAACCCCTAATTTTAATATGGGGAACAACGTGGATCCCACGGGGATTCCCTAAAATCAAATAGGGAGGAAATTAGAAAATGGCAGAGAAGAAAACTACCGCTGCTGCTGCAGCACCAAAGGTTGAAACCGCTGATATGATCAACGGCCTTGTTGCAAACGCAAAGAAAGCTCTTGAAGAATTCATGAAGCTTGATCAGGCTCAGGTCGACAAGATCACAGAGGCTATGGCTCTTGCAGGTCTTTCCGCACAGAGCGAGCTTGCAAAGATGGCTATTGAGGAAACAGGCAGAGGTATCTACGAGGACAAGGTTACAAAGAACATCTTTTCCACAGAGTATATCTGGCACTCCATCAAGCACGAAAAGACAGTCGGCATCATCGAAGACAATATTGATGAAAGCTATGTTGAAGTTGCTGAACCTCTCGGAATCGTCTGCGGCGTTACACCTACAACAAACCCGACTTCCACAACAATGTTCAAGTCTATTATCTGTATGAAGACCAGAAACCCGATCATCTTCGGCTTCCATCCTTCCGCACAGCAGTGCTCGAAGAGAGCTGCAGAGATCGTTCGTGACGCTGCTATCAAGGCAGGCGCTCCCGAAAACTGCATCCAGTGGATCGAATATCCCTCCATCGAAGCAACAGGTCTTCTCATGAATCACCCCGACGTTGCTACTATCCTTGCAACAGGCGGCCCAGGAATGGTTAAGGCTGCATACTCCGCAGGTAAGCCTGCACTCGGCGTAGGCCCCGGCAACACACCTTGTTATATCGAAAAGACAGCAAACGTTAAGCAGGCTGTTAACGACCTCATCCTTTCCAAGTCCTTCGATAACGGTATGATCTGCGCATCCGAGCAGGCTGCTATCATCGACAAGGAAATTTATGATGAAGCAGTAGGCTTCATGAAATATCACGGCTGCTATTTTGCAAAGCCCGCTGAAGTTAAGAAGATACAGGAAACAATTATTGATACAGAAAAGATGGCTGTACGTCCTTGGGTCGTTGGCCAGTATCCTTGGCAGATCGCTGAAAAGGCAGGTATCACAATTCCTAAGGAAACAAAGGTACTTTGCGTTGAGATCGGCGGAACAGACGCTAACAAGTATCCGCTCGCACTCGAAAAGCTTTCTCCTGTACTCGCAGTTGTCAAGGCTGATTCCCGAGAGAATGCCTTCGAGCATTGTAAGGAAATGCTCAAGCACGGTGCAGGTCATACAGCAGTTATCCACACATCCGATGATGATCTTGCAGACCTTTACGGTGAAAGCATGAATGCAAGCCGTATCGTTGTTAACTCTCCTGCATCCTTCGGTGCTATCGGTGACGTTTACAACTCCATGGCTCCGTCCCTTACACTCGGCTGCGGCTCTTACGGTAAGAACTCCGTTTCCGAGAACGTTACAGCAAAGAACCTCATAAACGTTAAGAAGGTTGCAAAGAGAAGAGTCAATATGCAGTGGTTCAAGATCCCCGAAAAGATCTACTTTGAACCGGGCGCTGTTCAGTATCTTGCAAAGATGCCCGATATCCACAGAGTAATGATCGTAGCTGACCCCGGAATGGTTCAGTTCGGCTATGTTGACAGACTCACATATCAGCTCAATAAGAACGAAAATCACCCTGTACTCGAAATTTTCAGCGAGGTTGAGCCTGATCCTGACCTCACAACAGTTCGCAAGGGTACAGCGATCATGAATTCCTTCCAGCCTGACTGTATCATTGCTATCGGCGGCGGTTCCGCAATGGACGCTGCAAAGGCAATGTGGCTCTTCTATGAGAACCCCGATGCTGACTTCATCGGCATGGCACAGAAGTTCATGGATATCCGTAAGAGAATTTACAAGTTCCCGAAGATGGGTAAGAAGTCCAAGCTCGTTTGCGTTCCTACAACTTCCGGTACAGGTTCCGAAGTTACATCCTTCGCTGTAATCTCCGACAAGTCCAAGAACATGAAGTATCCTCTCGCTGACTACGAGCTCACACCTGATATCGCTATCGTTGACCCTGAGTTCGTTTACACAGTTCCAAAGGCTTCCACAGCATTCACAGGACTTGACGTTCTCACACACGCAATCGAAGCTTATGTATCTGTTCTTGCAACAGACTACACAGACGCTCTTGCACTCCATGCGATCAAGCTCGTATTCGAGTATCTCCCCGAGTCCTATAAGACAGCTGATAAGCTCGCAAGAGAGAAGATGCATAATGCTTCCTGTATCGCAGGTATGGCATTTACAAACGCATTCCTCGGTGTAAACCACTCCCTCGCTCATAAGCTCGGAGGTGAGTTCCACATTCCTCACGGACTTGCAAACGCATATCTCCTTCCTCACGTTATCGAGTACAACGGTCAGCAGACACCTACAAAGTTCGCTGCATGGCCAAAGTACGATCACTATATTGCACCTGAGCGTTATGCTGAAATTGCAAAGCTCATGGGCTTCGTTGATAAGGATGCTTCTGTTGAAAAGGGCGTAAAGGCACTTGCAGACGCAGTAAGAAAGCTCATGAAGGAAGTAAACATTCCTCTCTCCATTTCCGAAGCAGGCAAGACCGATTCAAGATCCTACATTGATCCGAAGGTATATGAAGATGCAATTGAAATGCTCGCATATAAGGCATTCGATGACCAGTGTACAACCGCTAACCCAAGACTCCCAAGAATTGACGAGCTCAAGGAACTCCTCAGACTTGCATACTATGGCAAATAATTTGCCGGCAAATAATTTCTTGTTTAAAGTATGTTGTTAAATTGCGAAGCTAAGCAGCTGGTCGAGCTGAGCACAGCTCGTCAGGTGTCCAGAGGGCGGAAGCCCTTTGGTCGCTTCCGCAGAAGCGAAACACCCTAAACTTTAGCGAAACGCTTTTGGCAATAGCGAAATCACAAAAAAATCAATAAGCGCAATTCACGAAAAGAGTGTTAAATCAGAACGTGGAAAATCGGTCTGAAAACCTTAAAATCGTGAATTGCGCTAATTCTTTTATCGGAACAACTTTCCTCTGACAGTAAATATACGAACGAAGTGAGTATATTTGCTGTCAGATAAAGTATGAACAACTGTAAAAAAAATTTGCATAAATAACGTACCTGAAGGGCGGATATAGAATCCGCCCCTACGATTGTCATTGTTTCCACGTTCATTTCCCATAGCTGCTCATATTGTGTTGAAGCTTAAATTCACTCACTGCGTTCGTGCATTTAAGCTTCAAGTATAGTTTGTTTTGGGAAAATAGAATAAGCGCAATTCACGGATTTTAGGTTTTACAGAATGATTTCTCACGTTCTGTTTTACCTTTTTTCGTGAATTGCGCTTTTTTATTTGATAGATATTTCGCTGTTGTTGAAAGCTTTTTGCCATAGTTTAAGGAATTTCGCTCTCTGCGGAGAGCGATTCGGTGGCTCCTCGCCCCCGAAACCCCTCGCGAGCTGTGCCCAGCTCGACCGGCTGCTTGGCTTCGCAAAAATTGCGAATTACACATTAAAATGAATATTTTCCAAAGCTTTTCTCATAATAATCCCGAATAAACTTTTTCGGAGGATATTATGGCTAAAAAAATCTCACGCAATACTTTTATTATGGAAAACTCACCATCCATTCACAGCTATGCTTCCATTGTCGGAAAGCTTGAATCGGAGGGGCCGCTCGGAAAGTTCTTTGACGAGTGCGTTGAAGACGGTTATTTCGGACAATCGACATGGGAAAAGGGCGAAAGCGAGCTGGTGAAGCGTACTCTTGCTCTGGCGATAAAAAAGGGCGGTTTGTCCACCAACGATATCGACTATATGTTTGCAGGCGATCTGCTCAATCAATGTATCGGTTCGACATACGGTCTGCGTGATTTTGAGATTCCGCTGTTCGGGATATACGGCGCTTGCTCTACAATGTCGGAGGGACTTGTTCTTTCCTCACTTATGACGGACAGCGGCATCGGGGGGAAGATCGCAGCGGTCACTTCCTCGCATTTCTGTTCGGCGGAGCGTCAGTTCCGTTTTCCTCTTTCCTACGGCGGAGTGCGTACACCGACAGCACAGTGGACCTGTACGGCTTCGGGAGCGGTGATCGTTTCGGAGAAGGCTTCTGCGCCGTTCATCCGTGCGGTGACTATCGGAAAGATCGTCGATCTCGGCGTGACCGATGCAAACAACATGGGAGCGGCGATGGCTCCTGCGGCGGCGTATGTGATAAAGCAGTTCCTTGATGACACAGCAATGCAGCCGGGAGATTTTGACGCAATTATAACGGGCGATCTCGGTCTTGTCGGCAGCAAGCTTCTTATCGAGCTTCTGAATAGTGAAAATATCGACATCAGCCGTCAGCATCGTGACTGCGGATTGATGATGTTCGACCGTGACGAGCAGGATGTTCACGCAGGCGGTTCGGGCTGCGGTTGTTCGGCTTCGGTACTGTGCGGATATTTCCTTGACAAGGTGAAAAACGGAACTTTGAACAACATTCTGTTCTGTGCAACGGGTGCGCTCATGTCAACGACCGCATCGCAGCAAGGAGAAAGTATCCCTTCGATATCCCATGCGGTCTTTATCTCACACGAATCACGGTTCAAAGAAAACACTTGAAAAAAGCATCCTCCTGTGCTATAATATTATCGAAATAAACAAACATCAAAGGTGATATTATGACACGTTCGGAAGTGATCGCCTATGCGCTCACGCTTTCGGGAGCTTCCGCCGATTCTCCGTTTGAAAATGACAATGAAACGGTGGTTCTTCGCCATTCGGACAGCGGCAAGTGGTTCGGGATAATCATGCTCGTAAACGGCAAACATCTGCTCAATCTCAAATGCGAACCGATGAATGCGGATTTTCTGCGCTCGGTCTACACGGGCGTTATCCCTGCTTATCACATGAACAAAACGCATTGGAACTCGGTCATTCTGGATTCCGATGTTCCCGATGAAGAAATAAAGCGGATGATAGACGACAGCTTTTATCTGACGAAGAAGCAAGTAAGGAGGAAGAAAAGTGACAGAGAATAATTATTCGATAAAGATCCCCGAATATGAGTATTTTCAGATGGGCGGACATTACAGCGGCTCAAAACGGGGAATGAATTTTGACGATTTCAATTTTCATATCGTTCCGAAGGATGAAATAAAGGTCGATATCTGGTACGGAGTCAAATGCTATGACCTTTCGGAAATGGTTTCGGATAAGGTTTTTGAGCAGTCGAATGACGGATATCACGAAATGCTTGACTGGATAGAGGAGCAGTATCAGCTATGGCTCAAAGATCACAAGCTTCGCCCCTCAAAGCTTGGCTACTATTCAAAGGAAAAAGAGCTGCCGAAGTGGCTCACGGACGAATGGGAAAGACAGGGAATAACACGAAACTGATATTTTTTGCATAAAAAAATCCCCGAAAAGCTTGAATTAAAAAGCCTTTCGGGGAAAATTTTATGTTTTATACTAAACACCATTTAAAATATGGAAAAAATCAAGCCGACAATCTCGAATATATAGGATTTCGGCGCAGATTTTTTCCTGTATTTTATTGGTGTTTAGTATTAAGCGCCGATTATCCTTCCGTCAGCGGAGATAGTCACAACCTTTAACGGAACAGCTTTTCCGCTTGCGGTCAACGCTCTTTTTACAGCGTTTTCAATGCCGCCGCAGCAGGGGACTTCCATTCTTGTAACGGTAACGCTGCGAATGTCGTTTCCTGCGAAGATGGCTGTAAGCTTTTCCGCATAGTCGCCCTCGTCAAGCTTCGGACAGCCGATGAGAGTGATCCTTTCTTTGATGAAATCATTGTGGAAGCTTCCATAAGCGTAAGCTGTGCAGTCTGCGGCAACGAGAATGTCAGCACCGTCAAAATACGGAGCACTGATAGGCACCAATTTGATCTGAACGGGCCATTGTGAAAGCTGACCGGGGACAGAAACGGTCGGAGAACATTCTGCTTCACGCTTTATTTCTCTTGACTGCGAACCCGGGCATCCGCAGGGGAGAACACCGCCCGATTTTTTTGCTTTTGCAGCGAGTACAGCGGCTTCATCATAAGCAGGTGCTTCACGTTCTTCAAACGAGATCGCATTTACGGGGCAGGCAGGAAGACAGTCACCAAGGCCGTCACAGTAGTTTTCACGCATAAGCTTTGCTTTCCCGTCAATAATGTCGATAGCGCCTTCGTGACAAGCCTTTGCACAAAGTCCGCAGCCGTTGCATTTTTCTTCGTCTATTCTTATTATTCTTCTTATCATTTCATTTTCTCCTTGAAGTATATTGAAAGCACGGTATTTCAATGAGTAAACAAACAATGAATTTTTTATGAAAATGTGGTCGTGACTGGCGTATTCTACTGTAGGGGACGGGTCGCCCGTCCCGTTTTTTTGAAAGTATTGGTGACAACGGGACGGGAAACCCGTCCCCTACAATAGTTTGTTAATATTTTGGAGGAGAATAATTCACTCGTTAAAACACCGTGGTATTGAAAGTATGCTTTCTTGACTTTCTGATACAATTATACTATAATAAACGCAGTATGTCGGTTGTATTTACAACGGAAAAGAGAATTTTATGAAGAAATATATTTCCATATTAAAAAACACAACGCTTTTTTCGGGCGCATCCGAGGAGGAAACAGAGTTGATGCTTTCCTGCCTTCGGGCAAGGCTTTGTACCTATGAAAAAGGAGAGTTCGTTCTGCACGAGGGCGAATACATCGAGCGGCTGATGATACTTGTCGAGGGTGAAATGCATATCCAGCGTGACGATCACTGGGGAAACCGAAGTATTATAAGTACGGTCGGAGTCGGGGAGATGTTCGGCGAAGCCTATTGCGCCCCAGAGAGCGGTCCGCTTCTCAACGATGTGCTTGCGGTCGAGGACAGCGCCGTGATATTCCTTGATATCGCAAAGCTGCTGACAGTCTGCCCGAACGGATGCAGCTTCCATGAGTTGGCAGTAAAAAATCTGTTTTTTGCTATTTCGGAGAAAAACCGAAGGCTTGTCCGAAAGCTTGATTTTATGTCAAGACGGACGACGCGCGAAAAGCTTATTGCATATCTTTCCGAGGAATCAAAGCGGCAGAACAGCAGCGCATTTTCCATTCCGTTCAACCGCCGTCAGCTTGCGGATTTTCTTGCCGTGGACAGAAGCGCAATGTCGAACGAGCTTTGCAAAATGCGTGATGAAGGTCTGATAGAATTTGAAAAGAACAGGTTTAAGCTTTTATAAAAGCAAAAGGAACGCAGAATTAAAAGGTTCTGTGTTCCTATTGTAATTCTGTTTCTCTTTCGTATATTGTGTAGCTGAGTCCCGAAACCGGATCGGGTGCTCTCACATAGTCGCCGCTTTTGTGTTCAACGAAAAGATATTCATGACCGTCTTCTGTGACGTAGAGATAGTAATGCTCATATAAGCGGTTATCATCTTGTTCACGGATCTCGATAAGACCGTAGGTCCAGTTGAATGTCCCACTGTATATTGTTCCGCTGGATGGATATACATGGATATATATGCAGGTCCCGTCCTCGTCAAAGCGCAGCTGCTCACGGTATATATCAAGATAGGGTGCTCTTGTCAGCTTTTTGTAATACATTTTATCATAGACGGGCGTTCCCTGCGCCGTATAGGTGAGCTGCCGCCATGTGCCGACGACAGCCTCATCGATGTCAAATTCCCACGGATCGGTCAGCTCATCATAGTATTCTTTGTTTACCTTTATCCTGACCGTACCGGGAGTGCGATGCTTGTCCGTGGTGTTGGTCATAAGTATAGTTCCCGGAGGAGGAGTCTTCGTTGATTCCGCAGTAGTTTTTGAAGTCGTTTCTTCCTCTGTCACCGAAACCGAAGTCGCCTTTTCATTTGTGGATGTTGTCGTTTTTGAAGTTATAGCGGTTTTTTCGGTCTTGGAGGTCTGCGGCTTTGTTGTCGAAGAAGCGGTAACAGCGGTGGTCGTTGTTTCGGTGAGGGTTTCCGAGGTTTCGGCGGTGACGGTGGTTTCCTCCGTTTCCACGGCAGGTTCGCTCTCGGGGACGACTGTTGTTTTTTCCGTTTTCAAAGAAGAATCGCTCTCGGGAACAACTGTTGTTTCCTTCGTTTCCACAGAAGAATCGCTCTCGGGAACAGTTGTTGTTTCCACCGTTTCCAAAGAAGACTTGCTTTCGGGAACAGTTGTTGTTTCCTGTGTTGTGGGCTTGGTAGTCTTGGATGTTGTTTCGGAAGCAGATGAAGCTGTTCCGAACGTTTCCGCAGAAGTAAGAGAATATGTTTCCTCTTCGGAAGGTGCGGTGCTTTGAGGATCGGGCGTAAAATATGCAGGGACAAAATACAGTATCAGCATCGTAACAGCCGCAGAACCGACCAGTATCGGCGGAATAAAACCGATTTTATGCGCACAGAGAGCTTTTTTCACGGCAGCGGTGCTCTGATAGCGGTTTTTGGGCGCAAACTCCGTGCATTTGCGGATGATCCTGCTGAATTTACGTTTTTCAGCCTTTTCTCCGAGGACATTTCGGAGCGTTACGCCGAGCGAATAGATGTCGGCGGTCGCATCTGTCTGGCTGTAGCCGAACTGTTCGGGCGGAGCGTAGCCTTTTGTGCCGAGATAACGTGTGTCGCTGTCCTTTCCGTCGTCATAATAGCGTGAAGCGTCAAAGTCGATAAGTCTAATGTGTCCGTCGGGAGCGATAAGGATATTCGAGGGTTTTACATCACGGTGGATTATGTTCCTGCTGTGCAGGATAGTAAGAACATCACAAAGCTCACAAAATGCAGTAACGATGGTTTTTTCATCGGTCAGCGAGGAAATGTTTTTTTCGCCCTCGATGTATTCTTCGATAACGATGGTTCTGCCGTTTTCAAATTCAGCGTATTCTATCCTCGGGAGATAGGGCGAGGATATATTTTTCAGCGCCTTGTAAGAGCTGATCTGCCCGTTCATCGTTCTTAAAATGCAGTTCCTGCCTTCATATTCGATGAGCTCTACAGTACCCTTTTCGTCCTTGTCAAGAACCCGTAAAGATCTGTATTTGGTTTTTATTTCGTTTAAATCCATATCATTTCTCACAAAAACACAATTAATTACATTATACATCATTGCGGATGCAAAAAGGTATGCTGTTGGCTTAATTTTTCGATTTAGACGAAAAAGTTTTCATACCCCTTGAAAATTCTACTATTATATGGTAACATACTTTTACAGATAAATCAAGGTCACAGCTAAAAAACACCGGCAAAAGAATTATGTTTTTTAGCGATGACCTTAATATGGGGGAAATAAGAATGAATGAAGTAAGCACGGACAAAATTGAAAACGAGCTTTCGGAAGTTACCGACATAAGCGATTACATAAAGAATAATCAGAAGAAATTTGATAACGAAAAGCTTTCAGATCATCTCAATAAGCTCCTCGGGGCGAAAAATATGTCTGTCGCAGACGTTGTTTCCGCTTCGGGACTTAACAAGGGATATGTGTACCAGATCTTTGAGGGCTGCAAGGAAAATCCGAGCCGTGACAAGCTGCTTGCGATCGCTGTCGGAATGAAGCTTGATTACGGCGATGTCCAGAAGCTTATGAAAGTCGCTTGTATGCGTCCGCTCTATGCCCGTGATGAGCATGATGCGATAATTATTTTTGCGGTTAAAAACAAAAAAAGCATAGATTTTACAAACGCAACACTCACAGATCACGGCTTTAAGGCCTTATACTGATACTAATCTTTAATCAACCTATAGACAAACCCTCGGCTATAATAAGTCCATTCGTCGTCAAGCTCCCTTGACAGGCGGCAGCCTGCCAGCGGTCGTCTTCCTTGACTTGGATTATTCTATCTGTCGTCTTTGTCTATAGAACGATATGAACTTAGTATTAGTCATTTTTCTTTCCTTTTAGCAAAAAAACTGTTCCCGGATAGGACGATACTGTCTTATCTTAAATCCGAGAACAGTTATTTTTTATATTATACTTAAAACCATTTAAAAACTGTACAAAAAATCAAGCAATAATCTCTCGTATATGGATTTTGCGCAGATTTTTTGTCTACAGTTTAAATGGTTTTTAGTATTACAAAGCGTCGTTCCTTATTCCGAGGAAATACTCCTTCGCTGTGTCGCCGTTTACGGGACGGGCGAAACGGAAGCCCTGAATATAGGATGCGCCGATAGTATCAACGATCTTTTCCTGATTTTCGGTCTCAACGCCCTCGGTGAGGATCTTGATATTCTGCTTGATGAACGCCTGGGAGATAAAGGTGAGGATGAAATATGCTTTTTCCGATTTTTCGGCGCTGTGAACGAGCGACTTGTCGATCTTCAGATATTCAAACGGCAGCTCGATCATATTGGAAAGGTTGGAATAACCTGTGCCGAAGTCGTCCATGTAGAATTTTATGCCGAAATCCCCAAGCTTTTTCATCATCTTCTTGACATATTGGAAATTATCAATGATAACGCTTTCGGTTATCTCGATGCGGAGCTTTTCGGGAGGAATGTTGTATTTTTTTACCATAGACATTACTTTTTCGACTATATCTCCGCGCATTATCTGGTGAACGGAGAAGTTTACGGAGATAGCGTCAAAGTCGATGCCCTCATTAATAAGCTCTGCGATAAAGCGGCAGGATTTTTCAAGGACAATGTCGCCAAGGCGGACGATCAAACCCATTTCCTCGGCAATAGGGATAAATTCATCGGGATAGATCGGACCTATCTCGGTCTTGTTAAGACGGACGAGGGCTTCGGCAGTGCGGAATTTTCCCTCGGAAACGGCATAGATAGGCTGATAGAATATCTCAAAGTTGTTTTCATCGGAGGTAAGCTCACGCTTTAGTATCTCTGTGATCTCTTTCTTTCTGCTGATATGGCGGATAGCGTCATCATCGCAGACGAAAATGTTGTTTTTTTCATTTTTCTGTGCCATTGAGCAGCAGTATTCAAGAAGCTCGACAAGCTGATCTGCGCAGGTTGCCTGTTCCGGACAGGTCACAATGGAAATGCTTGCTTTAAATGTGACCTTTGTTTCGTCAAAGGTATATTCCGCCGCCATAGCGCCGCTGATCTTATATGCAAGGTCACGGATGAATTTGCGGTCGTTGCTGTCTGTGATAAAAGCAAACTTTGTTTCGGAGCATCGGAAGCTTTCTATCCTCGGGATAGCGTTTTCAATACCTACAGCTGCAAGCGTAATGATCTGACGGAGCTTTGTGTTTCCGAATCTGTCTTTTAATTCCCTATGGTTGTGTATGCTGACAAGAATACAGCTGAATTCGGAGCCTTTCCGTAATTTTTTCTCCGCCGATTCAATAAAGCTTGTGTTTCCGAAAAATCCCGTATCGCTGTCAACATCGACAAGTCTGGAGCTTATAAAGAGAAGCATAAGAATGAGCGGACCGAGTGCAGCAGTTCCCGTGAGCAGAATATTGGGTTCCAAAAACTGGACGAGCATTACAACGCCCGAAAGAAGAGGGAACATCATAACGAGCGTTTTTACACGGAAGGTAGTTTTTGTGCCGTTTTTTAATGCTACGGCGATCATAAGCACGGCAACATACAGCATAAAGACATAAGTGACCTTGCTTAAAGGACCGCGGACGTAGCCTCTCTCGTCAAAGGAGAACAGCAGCTTTGTGAGCGGCGTGGTGAATATCAATACCAGCAAGGCATACAAGGGTATCGCCACGGCTTTTGAATAGTGCGTTTCCCGTCTTGGATCATCACGCTCAATAATATATCGGAAATACGAAAAGAATACCGACAGCGTGATCAGCAGAAACGCAAAATAAAGCATTGTGATCAAATAGTTCAGCCACTTGGAAACGATTCCATAATTATTGATAAAAAACGCAGAGAGTATATTGAAGAGTGAGCTGGCTGTTATGCAGAAAGCGCTGGTCACGAACATCTTTTTTTCGTGATCCCATTTTGTGACGCTCAATGAAACGGCCAATCCGATTATAAGTGAGATATAGCAGGCGATACATTCGGCGGTTACATTAAACATTGTTCAGCTTCATCTCCTTTGAGGACAAATGCTGTTGGATGGTTTGATGTTTTACTACTTATAATTTTATCAAATATCTTCGATAAAGTCAATGAAAGACATTATGATTAATTTAAACCATAGATTATTTTTTTGTAAAGTTTTGGTAAATCTTAAAGTTTTGTTTGGCTTTAAAGCCTTTTTGAACACGGAAAGTGAAAATTCCTGCAGAAACGAATAATTCCTGCAGGAACAGTATTTTATTCGGGTTTTGCCGTGTTGAATTTGAAAACGTCCGCAACCTCGGAGATCGTGACATAAGCTGTCGGGTCGCAGCTCTGGACTATGCTCTTCATCCTCGTTATCTGGAAACGGTTGACAACTATGTAAAGCACGGTCTTGGGCGTCTGGGAATAGTAACCCTGTGCGCCGATGAGCGTAATGCCGCAGCCGAATTCCTCGGAGAGCGCTTTGCTGACCTCGTCGGCATTTTCGGTGATGACGAAGGCGGATTTTGAGCGGTCGATGCCTTCAACGATGAAGTCAACGGCTTTAAGTGCAGCTGTATAGGCAACGATCGAGTAAAGCGGAAGTATCCAGCTTTTGAGTATTATTCCGCAGACCGTGTACAGAAGTATATTATAGACCATAACAAAGGTTCCTACCGAAATACCTATCCTTTTTGCAAAGATGACAGCCATTATCTCGATGCCGTCCATTGCGCCGCCCGAGCGTATTGCAAGTCCGCTTCCGATGCCGGAGATAAGTCCGCCGAAAAGCGAGCAGAGCAGCAGGTCGGAGCCTGCGAGCGGAGAAACAAAGCCCACATCCACGGGCAGAACATCGGTTATAAGCCATGCGGATAACGAATAGACAAGAACGGCATATATTGCGGACGATGTGAAGATAACGCCCTGCTTTTTTGCTCCGTACAGGAAAAGCGGTATATTAAGGATTATCAGGAAGAACGAAAGCGAGAACGGCTCGGGAGCTATTCCCGAAAGGAGGATGGATGTACCCGAAATACCGCTGTCAAAGAGATTTACGGGGGCAAGGAACATGGTTATCCCTATGGCGTTCACGATACCTGCGGCGGTTAGCCAGAGAAATCTTTTCAGTCCTATTTTCTTCAGTTCATTTAAAAGCTTCATACCGATACCTCCCGATCGAATTTCTATATTTCTATAATTAGGGAACCTCTAAAAACCTCCTTCACGGCAAATCCTCTATGAGTTTTGTCATCTGCTGTGTTATCAAACCTTGTAATACATCAAGTATTACTGCGGTTTGATGCCTTGCAGCTGACAAAACTCATTACGAGGCTTTGCTCGTGTCCCGGTTTTTAGAGAACCCCATTATTATATCATATTAAAGTCAGAGTTTCAATACTGTTCGGCAATTATTGGAGCGGTTTGTGAAATTGCTTGACTTTATTATTCATAAGTAGTATAATATTCTTTAACATAGGGTGGCTCGGAAGGTCGCCTGAAAAACGGAGGTAGAGAACTATGTGCAAACGGTTTTCCAAACACGCAAGGACGTTTTTAAGCCTGTTTCTTGCTCTCATTATGACATTATCGCTGGCTGTTGTTCCGTCGGCTGCAGCTAAAGCCGCTATCAGCAAAAAATCTGTTTCTCTTGTGAAGGGACAGTCTGTGACCTTGAGCGTCACGGGAACTAACGACAAAGTAACTTGGACGTCTGCGAATACTTCCGTAGCTTCTGTTTCAAAAAGCGGAAAGGTTACGGGAAAAGGGGTCGGAACTACGACGGTCAGCGCCAAAGCAGGAAGCAGCACCTTCAAATGCAAGGTGACGGTAAAGGCAGGAAGCATTAAGACCGGCAAGAGCAGCGTTTCTGTCAATGTAAAAAAATCGGCTGCGGTTTCCGTAAGCACAGTCGGAAATATTGAGATTGCGGTTTCAAGCTCCGATAAGTCCGTTGCAACGGCTTCGCTGAAAAAAGGCTCAAAGAAAGGCTCTTACACACTGACTGTAAAGGGCGTTTCGAGCGGCAGCGCAAAGATAAAGGTATATGCAAAGGGATACGAAAAGAGCATATATAAATATGTCAATGTAAAGGTCGGCGGAAAGAATACGGGTTCATCTTCCGTTTCATCAAAGAAGGTCACCGTTTCTGTTGATTCGGTAACGGTCAACGAGAATACTTCGGAAACCATTAAGCTTTCCGCAGAGGGTGTAAAGCTCAAGAACCTTTCGATTGTATCTGCAGCAACACATTTTTTTGAGATCACAACTCAAATAGATGAAGCAACAAATACTGCGAACGTGGTCGTGACCGGACTTGCAGAGGGTAAAGGCTCTCTCCGAATTTTTGACAGCAGTGAAAGCATCAATGTATTTGTCCCCGTCACTGTAACAAACAACGCTTACGATGTTGTTGTATGGAACAGAGAGCCAAAAAGACAGCAGGATTCGGATGCCGTATATATTCTGACGGATGAGGAAAAGTCAAAGAAATACTATGTTCTTGAACCCAAGTTCCATGATGTTGCACACGTTAATACCCTTCTTGCAGACGCAAGCGGCATTTATGTAGAATACAATGTTTACGAAGATCAGCCGGATGGCGTCGGATATGCAAGGAAAAAAGAGAGATACAACGGGCAGGATGTTAATAGGTATGTTGTCATTGATAAAAACTCCGATGAAGCCTACATTAATTCAGCTTTTGCAAAATACTTCAACGTTTATGAGTATTACACGGTCTATGCTACAAAGCCGTTATCCAGAAATTACGGTGATTACACGGTCGAATATGATTATACAACCCCCGACAGAACGGTTGAAAAACGATACATTCTTACCCAGGGAAAGGATTATATCGGACGCGCCGATGACGTAATGCAGGATTACATTGAAGATAACAAGGAACGCCGAATGTAACCATATTGTAATTCTATTGTATTTCCTTTTTAATTGACTTTTTTTAACTCCGATGGTAAAATAGACATAAAGTAAGATCCCACAATGATTAAAAACAGGAGGTATGGATCATGAGAAAAAGTTTTTTTAGATCGTTCCTTAACACTCTCCTTGCTCTTATGATGATCGTAACGGTCGCAGCTGTTCCGTCATCTGCAGCTTCAGTAAAGCTCAGCAAGTCGTCTATCTCACTCACAAAGGGTTATTCGACTACGCTTTCCGTAAGCGGTACGACAAGCAAAGTGACGTGGTCAACGGGCAACAAGAACATTGCCACAGTTTCAAGCAAGGGAAAGGTCGTCGGCAAAAAGGTCGGCTCCACCTACATTTACGCAAGAGTTAATTCAACGACCCTTAAATGCAAGGTAAATGTCGTTGCAGGCAAGATCTCCGTAGGAAGCAGCGAGGTCGAGCTTGACCCGGGCAAATCCGTAAAGGTGCGTATCAAGGCACTCGGAAGTCATAGCCTTTCGGTATCCACTTCTAACCAGAAGGTCGTGAAGGCTACATGGTCGGGCGCTAAATTCAACGGAAACTATATTGACCTTACGCTCAAGGCTGTAAACCCCGGCTCTGCAAGAGTAAAGGTTTATTTGAAGAACTATAAGAATATCTATAAATACATTGATGTTGACGTAATCGGCGACGAAAGTGACGACATCATTGAAGATCCCGACAGCGGCCTCACAACAGGAAAGGCTCAGATCCAGTCAAGCGTTTCTTCAGTAAGCGTTGCGGAAGGCTCTTCACAGTCCTTCACGATCTATGCTTCTTCGGCGTCGCTGCTTTCAAGCCTCAAGGTTTCCTCTTCAAGCATTTTCGGCTTCTCCGTAAAGACATCGGTTGACAATACTAAAAATGCTATCGTTGTAACGGTTCAGGGCTACAGCGCCGAAACAGGTTCAATTAAGGTATTTTCTACGACCGACAGCAGTATCTCTGTTACTATTCCCGTAACGGTAACCTCTGCTGCACAGTATTATAAGCTCCTCGATACAAAACCGACAGCAAAGCTTCTCCAGACAGATATCATTATCGCATTCCAGAGCGGAACGACCGCGTACTATATGCTCGTTCCTTATGGCTATGACCCTGCTTATGCAAATACAGTAGCTGCAAAGTCACTCAATTTTTACAGCTACAACCAGGTATATGAATCAATACCGCAGAAGAAGCTTTCGACCGATCAGATCATAACCAAAAACGTTGTCTTCAACGGAACACTCCAGGCAAGATATGTTCTTGCTCCTTACGGCTATGACAGCGCTTTCGTTGATACGATCTTTGCGAAGTATTCGGGCAGCTATGAGTACTATGTCGTTTACACCGAAAGTCCTACAAATAAAAAGAACTGGTCTGACGAAGTGCTCACATGGACAATTTCCAAGACTAATGCTGCTACAGGCAAGATTGAAGCGCAGTCAAGATATATGCTCGTTCCTTTAGGCTATGATGTTGATAAGGTGAACGAGATCAAGAACAAGGATACGAACACAAATGTCAGCGTTCAGCCCTACACAGTTTACAGCACACTTCCGATCATTGATTCAAAGGTATATAAGGTGATCCAGTGGACAAAGGGCACAAACGAGAACAGATACATGGTCGTTCCGATCTCAAACTGCGATTATGTCAAGAGAAATGATATTGTCCGCAAGGATGTAGGATACTTCAGCTACTATGTTGCATATTCCGAAAGGCCGACAGTCGGCACATCCGACAATCAGGCTGTTTATTCGCTGACTCTTCAGGAATCTGATGGAACATTGAGGGAAATATATATCCTCTATAACCCGAAGGACAGCGACTATCAGACAAAGATCAATGCTGCTATCAATTCGAATTCCGCATATATCGGCGTTCGTCAGGGTTCTTTAAGTTAAAACTCGATAAAAAGCAGCGATCACTTTAAAGACAAATACAGCAATAAAACAGCACATCAATCTGTGACTTCTGCATAGATTGATGTGCATTTTTTATCTGCCGACTTATACTAATAACCATTTAACCTATGGATAAAATACGGCGGCTATAATACGCCCACTCAGCGTCAAACTACCGTGCAATATTATTGCAATGACGGCAGGCAGCCTGCCTGCAGTCGTCTTCAAGGTAAACAAGTTTACCTGATTGGACGTATTCTATCCGCCGTCTTTATCCATAGAACAAATGGTTATTAGGAAAAAGCTGATTAAAGCGAAGCGTTCGTTTCGCCGTTTTGAAAAATGTACGAGTTTCCGCATTTGAGTACATTTTGAAAAACGGCAGAAACGTATTAATCAGCGTTTCCTTAGTATTATCAGTTCATTGATTATTGATTTTTTTGTCACGAAGTATAAGTATAAAGAACACCAGACTGATCATATAGGACGGGATCGAAATGATCAGAAAACGTGGAATAGTCAGAGAAAGATCCTCGGGTACACCGCTTATAAAATACTGTTCGATGCCTTTTCCGCCGAAATTATTGGCGGCGTGCATAATTGCGGCAGGATAAATTGAGCCTGTTTTTTTCGTTACCCACATAAGTCCCATACCCAAGAATGTGCAGTTAATGCACATAGCCAGAATACCGAGGTAGGGATAGCCGTCATATTCCGTGCCGAAGTTGTGTCCGACAACCGTCAGCTCTGCGTGCCAGAGTCCCCAGAGGATACCTCCGACTACAATTGCTCCTGTCGTGCCCAGCAGCGGCTCCATTTTTTGATTCATATATCCTCGCCAGCCGAATTCCTCACCAAAGGTGTTGAAAGCCATAAGCGGAACAACAGAAACAGTCAGCAGCACATTTCCGATAAGCTGCATACCGTTCATACCTCCGCCTATATCGGAAAATTCGCAATTGCCGTATAAAATTGTTACGAGAACACCCTCGGCAATGCCCATAGCAACTACTGCAAATACTGCGATCAGGTAGTATTTTATGTTACCCTTTAATTTCAGGTGCAGCATACTGTCATGCCAGCCCTCATGCGTGATCTTACGGGTAATGACGTTGGCAAGAGCAGGACCGTAGCTTACCAAAAGGGTCAAAAAAGGCATTTTGTAGGTTTCAAACCATTCGTGATAACCAAAAGCGCAGTTCAGTATAATTGCAGGGATCCACGAAATGCCGAATGCCAGCAGAAGAAAGATGATGAGCCTTTTGGCTTCAAGCTTTTTATTTGTCATACTCGTTCACTCCCTTCATGAATATCTTGCAGGATACCTTGTAGGACAAAATGTATGCTCCAACGGAGAAACCGGGGAATAGTCCGAGCAGCAGCATTGTTAGGTCACCGTGGTCGCCTGTTATGAAGTCTGCCAGCCATGCGAAAACCTTATCCTGAATTTCCCTTGGAATAAACGACAGTACCAATATTGCCGCTATTGCAAGACAAAGTATTATGATTATATTCATGATACTGCCCTTTTTTTCGCCGAAACGGAGCATCATAGGAATTGAAAATGAATTCTGAAGAATAAGCATAAAGAAAACTATGATAAAAATACTTGCAAAGCCGGTAAGTTCTTTTCCAAGTGCAAACCAGCTGATCGTAGCAAGAAGAGTTTCGGCAAAATAGCTTGAAACGAAATAAAGTCCGCACATAGCAAAGGACAGTACATACTTTGTGTACAGGAATTTTTCCACACCCATTGACGTAGATGTTATAAAATATGCCCAGAGCTTTTTGTCATCGCCGTGGAAAACGCTGAGCAGCAAGCCGCTTACACTGAAAAAACCAATAGCTATGTACACAATACGAAATATATCGGAGGTCAGGGTTCTGACTATCCAGCCATCGCCGCCGTACTCCTCGCTCAGCGAAACAATAGCAAGACAAGCTGTCACAAAAACCGGTATTAAAAACGGAAGAAGTATGACAGTACAGATGCTTTTCATATTCTGCTTGATCTCCTTGTAAAGAAAACCCACAGGCTCACTATGGGGTTCAGCAAGATCAAGCGCTTTTTCCACCTTGACATCTGCCTTTTTCACCTTTACGCTGCCCGAATACGCATACTGCAAGTGATGACGAACAACAGCGTAATCAATAGCAAAAAGAACAACAGTAAGCGGTATAAGCCACCATAGCATCCCACCTGTCAGCATTGAAGCAATATCTAAGGAGAAAGGCTCCTCGCTGCTTGAATTAAATATAGCCGAAAAATCAAAGCCGACGCATTTCAGTATAATTAAGACAATACATACTGTTGAGAATAAGAAGATCAAGCCGCCCTTTTCCTGCAATTTCTTATATTCATCGGTATTTTTGGCACGAAGTACAAAAAAATCCGTGATGATCTCTAAAAGCAGCAAAAAGTCCAGAAAAATAAACTGTAAGACCACATATCCGATCTGAAACTGTTCGCCTGCGATCTTGTTGATAATAACAACAAAAACCATTCCAAGCAGTACGGATATGCCGAGTGTGCCGATCCAGCGTATGAGCTTTACGGCCGCACGTTCAGAAGCCGTTATAGGCAGAGCGTAGGAATAATTGTGCCATCCGCTGTTCAAGTCACTTTTAAAAGTGTTATCGCCTGCAAAAATCACCGTTGAATAGAGTATGACGAGCATAGAAAACATTTGGGAAAATGATTTTATCATGTTTTCTTTTTCGGGCATTTCCTCAAAAAGCCCGATAAATAAAAATGTTCCGCCGATAGCAAAAGCGTAAAATGCAAATAATACCGCAAATTTTATTATGTATAGCTTTTGGCAGGCTTTGAGTTCACGGAAAATCAGCGAACAGAGCTTTGTCATGAGTTCCACTCCCTTTCGTCCTTGTGAACATAGTAAAGCATAATGTCGTCAAGGCTTGCCGGGTCGATGATCGCACCGCTGTATTTGTAAGAAGCAGACTGACGGTCACAGAGCATTACTTCAGCACCGAAGGAATTCATGCGAACGCTTACAATATCCTTCGGATCAATGTTCCCAAGCTCCGATCTATCGCATTTGAGAATACCGTGGGATTCGATAATATCATCCTTATATCCCGAAATAAGCAGCTTGCCTTTGTCAATGAAGGTAACGCTGTCTGCGATCTTTTCAAGGTCGGAGGTAATGTGTGAGGACATAAGAATAGAACGCTCTCCGTCCTGAAGATACTCCATAAAAATGTGCAGGATCTCATCACGCACAACAGGGTCAAGACCCGTGGTAGCCTCGTCCATTACAAGCAGCTCTGCATTGTGAGAAAGGGCACAGGCAATCTGAAGCTTCATTTTCATACCCTTTGAAAACTCGCCGATCTTCTTTTTCATCGGAAGTCCGAAACGCTCTAAATACTGCGTATAAACAGCGTTATCCCACTGCGGATAGATCCCTTCAAATATGCGCGCCATATCCTTTGCATTAAAAACATCGTGGAACGGCAGTTCATCAAAAACAACGGAAATACGTTCCTTGATCTCCTGTTCATGCTGAAGATGATCCAGACCGAGCAGCTTTATTTCTCCCTCGTCAATGCTTATTATGTTAAGCAGACTGCGGATCGTTGTGGTTTTTCCTGCGCCGTTCTGACCGATAAATCCCATAATTGAGCCTTTCGGCACATTGAAGCTGATGTTATCCAGCGTAAAGCCGCTGTATTTTTTGGTAACGCCTGAAATTTCAATTGCGTTTTCGTATGCAGACATGGTTATTCTCCTCCATTTACAAGATCGAGCAATTCGTGAAGCTCCTCTATAGTGAGCCCTGCCTGTCGGGCTTTATCTCCTGCCTCCATGAGCAGGGATTCGATCTGCTTGATCTGTTCTTCACGGAAAAGCTCTAAATTCTGCGCCTTTACGAACGAACCTTTGCCCGTGAAGGATTCAATAAAACCGTCACGCTCAAGCTCCTCGTAAGCACGTTTGGTAGTCATAAAGCTGATATGGA
>JBJFFR010000084.1:0-2754 GCA_051891935.1 Oscillospiraceae bacterium | reverse complement strand
CAAGCAGCTTTGCCGAGCCGTTGTAGAGCTTTTCAAGCAGTCCTGCCGTTTCGCTTGTTCTTAATTCATCCTTATTGATAAGAGCCTTGCATACATAGTCGGGTTCGCTGCGCTCAATTGCGCCTTTTTTGATAAGTCGGTCGATAAGAGTATAGACCGTCGGCTTTTTCCAACCCTTTTTCTCGGCAAGGCGGCTTGCGATCTCAAGCGCAGTCACCTCCCCCTCGTCCCATACTATGTTCATTATCTCATAATCATTATCGCTTAATTTCATTGTTTCCCTCCATTATACAGATGTAGAGTATTATCTTGATTATCATTATACATCTGTGTAATGGGTTTGTCAATAGACAATTGTAAAATATCATAAAAAATCCCGAATGAATTTTTGATTTTGCTCATTCGGTATTTATATATGATCACAATATGTATATAAATTGTAACCCCTTTGTAATTGCTTTGTTTCGGCAAGTTTGATATTATTATGTTAAGGGAAATTCTGCTATCGCCAAAAGGGGTAAAATTATGAAGATAAAAGCTATATTGAGCTGCGCACTTTCGGCACTTCTGCTCTGCTCTTGCGCAAATACGACAAACTCGGGCGAGATTTCGGAAACTGTTGAAACCGAACCTGCAACAACGACCGAAACATCGGTGACGGAAGAAACCGAAGCGGAAGAAACGCAAAAAAACACTTTTTACAGCTCCGACGATCGTGTGCAAAGCTATATGGAACAGCTTGTACTGCTCGATAGCTTCAATGAAGTGCTTCCGCAGGCGGCAGACTGCCTTATCTGCGATCTTGATTCAAACGGCACTCCCGAGGTGGTCATACAGGCAGCAGCGCTTATATCGGTATCCGCTGTTTTCTCCGTTGATGATGAGGGCGCATTTATGGCTGAGCCTGCAGGCGGCACGGCTTTTACGGACGAAGATACATGGCGTTCCTATGACGGCGATATCCCCCAAGGCTTTATCCTTGACGGGAAAGATCAATACTTTGCAAGCTGCTGGGTTGGCGGCTCTGTTGCGGGAGAGGGAGGTATTATACAATTATGTTTGAATGGACGAAAGCTTTCCTCGGAATATGTTGGGGAGTATTCATACAGCAGCACGATAGGATTTGAATACAGAGGTTTTGAAAATGAGAAACAGTATAACGAATACATTCGCTCGTATTTTCAAAAGCATGAACCGCAATGGAAACTTCTGCCGCACAAAGACCTTATTGATATAAAGAAAAAGACGCCGAACCATATCTCCTCTCTGCTTGAAAAATATTATAATGACAGAGATGGCCTTGCTGAATTTGAAAATTTCCTTGACGATGGTCTTGAATATGACATTGAATTCAAGCCGAGCTCCGAGCGTACAGAATACTCCGACGGCAGAGAGCCTTACACCAAAAACTACGCTTACGATCATGCAGGAAGTCTTCTTGAGAACAAATATGGTTCAAAACTGGCATACACCTACTATCCAAGCGGAAAGGTCAAAACCAAGATATATTCCGACGGCGATACTTATACATACGATGAGGGCGGAAATCTTTTAAGTCCTGCCCCTGACAAGCTGACCTATGACGAAATAGGGCGTGTGAAAACACGCACTGACTTTGTCCGTGATTTCGTCAACGGAGGATACAGCATTAGAAGCATAACGGAATATTTTTACAACAGAGATACCGATGAAATAGTAAAAAAAATACGCACCTATAACCAAAACACAACAGAAACCTATCTTTACGAAAACGGACTTGAAGTAAGCTTTGAATGGTACGATCCTGATGGCGGCTATATATCTAATAAACGGACTGTTTTAAAAGATCACACACCCGAAGGACTTATTTCAAAGATGGAATACTTTGATGGAGAAGGAAATCTCAGCCGTACGATAACCTACGAATATGACAGCGAAAGCCGTCTTATCCGTGAAGAAAGTATTACCACGGAGTATTATGACGATGGATCCGACAGATGCAATGATTATGTTGACAGCTATACATACAACGAGGACGGAAAGCTTCTTCTTAACGTTTTTGAAGCAGGGACATACGGTGATATGCGTAAATATGAATACATCTACGATGAATACGGCAACCTTACCGAGATGATAAACACCAACGATCACGACAACGAGATGGTGGGATACTCCAAAGGCAGTTTTGTAACAAGGTACAGCTATGAATTTGATTTCGCTGGAAATGTTATCCGTTCAGCCGAAAAATTTGAAGATTATTGGGTTATTGTTACCGAATACAGGGCGATAAAGGTCATCAGACCAAAAGAACAATGAGGAGCATTATTATGAAGATAAAAGCTATATTCATCTGCACACTATCGGCACTTCTCCTCTGTTCTTGCGCAAATACGGAAAATGTGGGCGAGATCTCGGAAGCTGTTGAAACCGAGCCTGCAACAACGACCGAAACATCGGTGGCGGAAGAAATCCTTGCCTTAAATACAAGCACCGAAATAGTTTTGTCAACAATCGCAGATGAAATAACAACAACGTCAATACAATCATCACAAGAGAATGAAATAACACTATCAGCTTCAAATATATACCAAGAAAGATCACCTATCGTTATGATATCTGTTTATGACTGCTATGCATACGGTTTTGAACAAACTGTTTACGCATTGGATTCCGACGGTTATTATTATAATTACCAAGCTTATGATGAAGCGGACAAGTTTGACATAAGCGAAGACAATTGGTATGAAAAAGTCTTATCGATTGATCCGATCGATA
>JBJFFR010000083.1:0-14946 GCA_051891935.1 Oscillospiraceae bacterium | reverse complement strand
TTTCATAGACATTTTTCAGCTCATGCTCGTCATATATCATGAAGCCGCCGCCCGGAAAATCGGGACCTTTGAGCGTTGACATAATGTCATGCTCGGGGTTGCGGATAATTCCGATCGTTGTTTCGCACACTTCCGCAAGGTTGAAAGGACAAACTGCGCTTGCCATTGAAACGGCGATCCCGACATTCGCATTTACAAGCACGGACGGAAATGAAGCAGGAAGAAGCGTCGGTTCGGTCGTTTCATTATCATAGTTCGGAACAAAATCGACTGTATCCTTATCAATATCGCCGAAAAGCTCGGCACATATCGGCGCAAGCTTTGCTTCGGTGTATCGTGAAGCAGCATAAGCCATATTTTTTGAATATGCTTTACCGAAGTTTCCCTTGCTGTCAATATACGGATGCAGGAGTGCTTCGTTGCCCTTGGAAAGACGCACCATTGTTTCGTATATAGCTGCGTCGCCGTGGGGGTTGAGCTTCATTGTCTGTCCTACTATGTTTGCAGACTTGGTTTTCGGACCGTTGAGAAGTCCCATTTTATACATTGTATAAAGGAGCTTTCTGTGAGAAGGCTTAAAGCCGTCGATCTCGGGGAGCGCACGGGAGATGATAACGCTCATTGCATAGGGCATATAGTTTTTTTCAAGAGTATCGGTGATGGTTTCCTCCGCAACGATTCCGCTGCCTGCGATATACGCATTCGGCATACCGACAGCTGCTTTTTTAGGTGTGTTTTTGCCTGAATTCTTTCTTGCCATTGTTCCCGCCCCCTTTTATGAGATATCCGCAAGCTCAAGATACTTGCAGCCGTATTCGGAAATATAGTCCTTTCTGCCCTGGAGATTATCGCCGAGCAGAAGGTCAAACATATTCGCTGTCGCTTCCATATCGACAGGAGTTATCTTTATAAGACGTCTTGTTTCGGGATTCATTGTCGTGAGCGACATCATTTCGGGGTCGTTCTCACCAAGACCTTTTGAGCGGTCGATCTTATATTTCTGGTCGCCGATCATTTCAAGGATCTCTATCTTTTCCTTTTCGTTATAAGCAAAATAGGTCTTGTCCTTTGTTGTTATCTCAAACAGAGGAGATTCAGCAATATAGACATAGCCCTGCTCGATAAGAGTCGGAGTGAGCCTGTAAAGCATTGTAAGGATAAGCGTTCTGATCTGGAAACCGTCAACATCGGCATCGGTACAGATTATTATCTTATTCCAGCGGAGATTGTCAATATTGAAGGATGAAAGCTCCTTGTTTGCCTTTGTTGTAACTTCAACGCCGCAGCCGAGGACTTTTATAAGGTCGGTTATGATATCGTTCTTGAATATCTTCGCATAGTCGGCTTTAAGGCAGTTGAGGATCTTTCCTCTTACGGGTATAATTGCCTGAAATTCGGCGTCACGGGCAGTTTTACACGAACCGAGAGCCGAGTCACCCTCCACGATGAAAATTTCACGCCTTGAAAGGTCTTTTGTGCGGCAGTCAACGAATTTTTCAACCATATTTGCAAGGTCGATCTGCTTTGTAAGATTATTTTTGGTGTTCTGTCTGATACGCTCGGCAGATTCGCGGCTGCGCTTGTTTATGAGTATCTGATCGGCGATCTTCCCTGCTTCCTCGGGATTCTCAATAAAATAGACTTCGAGCGAATGTTTGAGGAAGTCGACCATATTATCATAGATAGACTTATTGTTGATAGCTTTTTTGGTCTGGTTTGCGTAGGAAGTATAGGTAGAAAAGGTTGACGAAACGAGGACAAGGCTGTCGAGAACATCGTCATCCTTGATAGACTTTTCGCCAGCCTTATACTTTCCGCTTGTCTTTATAAAGTTATCAATGTACGAACGAAAAGCCTGACGTACTGCTTTCTGCGGCGAGCCTTCGTGTTCAAGGTAGCTGGAGTTGTGATAATACTCCTGAAAGCTTACCTTATTGGAGAAAGCAAATGCGCAGGACAGCTTCATTTTATACTCGGGGCGATCGTCGCTGTCACGACCCTTGCGCTCGCAGGATACGAACTGGCGTGAGGTAAGTCCGTCCGTGCCGACGATCTCATCAATATAGTCGGTAATGCCGTTCTCATAGAAATACTCCGCTTCTTCAAAGCCGCCCGTTGCAAGCTCATAGCGGAAAACGAATGTTACCTTCGGGTTTACGACAGCCTGTTTTTTCATCATATTCTCGAAGTATTCCCGTTCGATATCAATATCGGTAAAAACAGCTGTATCGGGACGCCAGCGTGTTCTTGTACCCGTTTGCTTGCCCTTATAAGGCTCTTTTGAAAGTCCTCCTATGTTTTCGCCGTGTTCAAAATGGAGGTTGTACTTGAAGCCGTCACGGAGAACTTCAACATCCATATATTCGGAGGCATACTGCGTTGCGCAGGCGCCCAAGCCGTTAAGTCCGAGAGAAAATTCATAGTCGGAGTTGTCATATTTGCCGCCTGCATAAAGCTCGCAGTAAACAAGCTCCCAGTTATATCTTTCTTCGGCATTGTTATAGTCAACGGGACAGCCTCGTCCGCAGTCGCACACTTCGATAGACTTGTCCTGATAGTAGGTGACGGTGATCTTATCTCCGTGACCGCCTCTTGCTTCGTCAATAGAGTTGGAGATTATCTCAAAAACGGAGTGCTTGCAGCCTTCAAGATCGTCCGAACCGAATATAACGGCAGGACGAAGACGAACTCGGTCTGCGCCTTTGAGCATTGAGATACTTTCGTTGTCATAATTCTTCTTTTTTGCCATTTATACTCTGCCCTTTCAGTTGTTCTTTTCAAATTCCGCAGCTGCCCAGCCGCCGTTTTCACGAAGCTCGACTCGCTTGAAGCCGTTCTTTTCCATAGCTTCCATGACTTCATCGCAGCGCTCGATTATTATGCCCGATATTATTACCTTTGCCTCGGGCTTCATAAAGCTGCCGAAAATCGGGCTCATTGCGATAAGCACATCCGCAACGATATTTGCAACGACGAGGTCATATCCGCCTCCGAGCTGCTCACGGAGCTTTTCATCGCCGATTATGTTTCCGACATAAGCATCAAAAACACCTTCGGGAATATTGTTCTTGGCGAAGTTTTCCTTTGCGATCCTGACCGAATTCTGGTCGATATCGACCGCTGCCGCTTTTTCTGCGCCGAGAAGGATGCCTGCGATAGAAAGGATACCGCTTCCGCAGCCGAGGTCAAGGAGCTTATCACCCTTTTTAACAGTCTTTTCGATAAGCTCAAGGCAAAGTCTTGTTGTATTATGCTGACCTGTACCGAAGCTCGAAGCAGGATCTATTTCAAGGACTGTTCTGCCGTTCGGGTTATCGTATTCCTCCCAGGAAGGCTTTACCGCAAGTCTTGTACCGACTTCAAACGGCTTGAAATACTGCTTCCAGTTATTTGCCCAATCCTCTTCCTTTATTCCCGAAAGCTCTACTGCAAGTCTTCCGAATTTATCATCCGTATCACGTTCTTTGAGAGCTTCCATTTCACGCTTCAAAGCAGCAAGCATCTCTCTGCCCTGCTCGTTTTCGGCGATATAGACCGTTACGCAGGTCTCGCAGGTACGCATTTCCATAAGGTCATCGTCTATATAATCCCAGTTTCCGTCCTTGCGTTCGAGAAATTCTTCAAAATCCTGCGAATCCTTTATTTCAAAGCCTGTTATCCCTACTCCGAGCAGACAGCCGCAGACAGGGTCAATTCCCTCGGTCGTCGTATAAACCTTAGCTTCGATCCAGTTTGTGTTATCCATAATACGTTCGTTCCTTTCTCTATTTATAAGCAAATTTAGCCATACTATATTATTCTACACCTTTTTTTCAAGAATTTCAAGACCGAATTAAAATTTTGGCATTTATTCCGTACAAAAAACAAAAAGTATAAAAAAATTTTCCAAAACTCTTGACAACGCTTTAGCACTGTGCTATAATACAATCAAAGTTAATAATCCAATAAATTCTATGAACAAAAGCAAGTAGCGTTTCAGACGGAGTACAGAGAGCCTGCGGTCGGTGTGAGCAGGTCTTACGAGCAGCGTGAATGGGTTTGTGAGAAGCAAAGGTGAACGGTTTCCCCTATTAGCCTGCGCCGAGTTTCCTGCGTTAGTGGATAGGGTATTAATGCATTGGCGGCGTACTTGAAATTATATTTATAAAAGTATCTGTGATCTGCATAAGTACCCAACGAGGCGGATCGCAGTTTTTTTATCCGCAAATCAGGGTGGCACCACGAGGAACATCGTCCCTGACCTTTAATTAAGGTCAGAACGTTGTTCCTTTTTATTTTTTAAACTATTGAAAGGTCGATGAATTATGTTATTCCCATCAAAAGAAGAAGTAAAAAAACTACTTGCAAGCTACAAGACCGTTCCTGTTTTTTATGAGATCCTGATCGACAGCGCAACTCCCGTCAGGCTTTTTGCAGGACTTCGGGAAAAGTATGACAACTGCTTTATTCTTGAAAGCGTTGACAACTCCGAGCAGTGGGGACGATATTCTTTCATAGGCATCGACCCTAAAAAGGAGATAAAGATCTTCGGTGACAAAGCGGAGATCACAACGGACGGAAAAACGGAAAAGATCGACTGCCCAGATCCGATCGCTCTTTACAACAGCATCCTCGCAGAGCACACCTCGCCTGTTTTCCCGAACAAGCCGAAGCTCACGGGCGGTCTTATCGGATACTTCGGATATGACACGGTAAGAAGCTTTGAAAAGAAGCTCACCAACGTTCCCGAAGACGATCTTAATATGCCCGATTCAAATATGTTCCTTTATGATGAGCTTGTAGCATTTGACCATCTTTCAAACAAGGCTGTCATCATCATCAATATCAATGCGGATGAAGACGTTGACAAACGATATGACGAAGCTTATGTCAAGGCACACGAAATATCGGAAATGCTCCGCACCTGCCCTGCCATTGTTTCTGCCGAGCTTTCGGATAATGCTGCAGAGCTTGATGTAAGATCAAACTTCACCAAAGAAGAATACATGGAGATCGTTGAAAAGGGTAAGGAACACATCCGCAACGGCGACATCAGCCAGATCGTTCTTTCGCAGCGTTTTGAGATCGCCAATCCTCCGAAGCCCTTCGATGTTTACAGAATGCTTCGTTCAACAAACCCTTCGCCGTATCTTTACTTCTTCGATCACAAGGATTACTGCTTTGCAGGAGCATCTCCCGAAATGCTTGTGAGCGTTACCGACGGAGTTGTTGTTACAAAGCCAATTGCAGGAACTATGCCGCGCGGACTTACCGAGCAGGAAGACAAGGAGCTCGAAAACAGGCTTGTGACCGACATCAAGGAGCGTTCCGAACACACGATGCTCGTTGACCTCGGAAGAAATGATATCGGAAGAGTCTGCAAGCTCGGTTCGGTAAATGTTACCGACTTCATGAGAGTGGAACGCTACTCAAAGGTAATGCACCTTGTTTCCGATGTTCAGGGTGAGCTTGCCGAGGATAAGACGGCGATGGACGCACTTATGGCCGTACTTCCTGCAGGAACTCTTTCGGGTGCGCCGAAGGTAAGAGCTATGCAGCTCATTGACGAGCTTGAAAATAAGAAGAGAGGTCTTTACGGCGGAACGGTCTGTTACCTTTCTTTCAGCGGAAATATCGACACCTGCATTGCGATAAGAACGGTTCTTTTCAAGAATGACAAGGCTTATGTTCAGGCAGGCGCAGGCATCGTTTATGACAGCGTTGCGGAAACAGAATACGAAGAAACAAGGAACAAGGCTCTTGCCGTTATAAATGCAGTCAAAGAGGCTGCAAAGCTTTAAGGGGGCGTTTTTATGATACTTTTAATTGATAACTACGACAGCTTCACATATAACCTTTACCAGCAGATCGGTTCGATCTACCCCGATATCAAGGTTGTAAGAAACGATATGATAACACTCGATGAAATTGAAAAGCTTTCGCCCGAAGCGCTCGTTATCTCGCCGGGTCCCGGATATCCGAGCGAAGCAGGGATATCGGTAGACGCTATCAAGCGTTTTGCCGGAAAGCTCCCTATCCTCGGCGTATGCCTGGGTCACCAGTCGATAGCAGAGGCTTTCGGGGGAAAGATCGTCCGTGCGCTTGAACCTAAACACGGCAAGGCTTCGATGATAAAGGTAAACAACGGCACTCCGCTTTTCAAGGGTATGCCCGAAAAGATCAAGGCTGCAAGATATCATTCACTGATCGTTGAAAAAGAAACTCTTCCCGACTGCCTTGAAATTATCGCCGAAGACGAGGACGGTCAGATAATGGCACTCCGTCACAAGGAGCTTGCTGTTTACGGCGTTCAGTTCCACCCGGAATCGGTTCTTACCGATCTCGGAAAGAGCCTTATCTCTAACTTCCTTTCCGATATTGCAGAAATAAGCGGTTTTGAAAAGGTTACTGTCGCTCTCCCCGACTCGGAGAAAAAGGGTCTTATGAAATATATCAAGCGTGTTTCCGAGGGATTTGATCTCACACAGCCGGAGGCAGAGGACGCTATGGACATAATCATGTCGGGCGGCGCTACCGATGCGCAGATAGCAGGCTTCCTCACCTTCCTCCGCACAAAGGGCGAAACCGTTGAGGAGATAACAGGCTTTGCACGGATAATGCGAAAAAAGGCTTCTATCGTACCGACCTCAAAGGCTGCTGTTGATATCGTCGGAACGGGCGGAGATCTTGCAGGTTCGTTCAACATTTCAACTACTTCTTCATTCGTCATCGCAGGAACGGGACTTAACGTTGCAAAGCACGGCAACCGAAGCGTTTCAAGCAAGAGCGGTGCTGCCGATGTACTTGAATCTCTCGGCGTAAAGATATCGCTCTCCCCTGCACAGGCTTCGGCTTGCATCCAGAATGTCGGCATCTCGTTCCTTTTTGCGCAGTCCTTCCACAGCAGTATGCGATTTGTCGGAAAAGCTCGCCGTGAGATGGGTGTACGCACAGTATTCAACATTCTCGGACCGCTTGCAAACCCTGCACTTTCCGATTACATTCTGCTCGGTGTTTATGACGATTCTCTGCTTGAAAAGATGGCTGTCGTTCTTATGAATCTCGGTGTAAAGAGCGCAATGATCGTTTACGGCGACGGACTTGATGAGGTTTCCGTTTCGGGCGAAACAAAGGTATGCGAGCTTCGCGGCAAGAAGATAATCAAGTACAGCATCACTCCCGAGGAATTCGGTCTGAAGCGTTACCCGAAAGAAGATATCATCGGCGGAACACCTGCTGAAAACGCACAGATCACACTTGATATCCTTTCGGGCAAGGAGCATGGCGCAAAGCGTGACATCGTTCTTCTCAACTCTGCCTGCGCTATCTACTGCACGGGCGCAGCAAGCTCGATCGAAGAGGGTCTTGAAATGGCTCGTGAATCTATCGACAGCGGAAAGGCTCTTGCAAAGCTTGAAAAGCTCAAGGAGTTTTCCAACAAGGAGTAACCTATGATTCTTGATGATATAATTGAAAAACGCATATTGCAGTTAGAAAGAGAAAAGGCTGCGGCTGACTTTGAAACGGTGAAAAAGGCAGCCGAAGAATCGGACAGAAACCCGATAAGCTTTAAAGAAGCACTTGCGAAGCCGAACAGACTCTCGATGATCTCCGAGGTCAAAAAGGCTTCCCCCTCAAAGGGACTTATACAGCCTGATTTTGATCCCGTGAAGATAGCAAAGGAATACGAAGCAAACGGTGCCGACGCTGTTTCCTGTCTTACGGAAGAACACTTTTTCATGGGCTGCTCCGAATACTTTAAGGCTATCCGCAAAGAGATCGCTCTTCCGATGATCCGCAAGGATTTTATAATTGACGAATATCAGATATACGAAGCAAGGCTTATGGGAGCTGACGCTATACTTCTTATAGCTGCTGTTCTTGATGATGAAAAGCTGAAACGCTTCAAAGATATCGCAGATTCGCTTGGAATGGACATCCTTGCCGAAACGCATGATGAAAAGGAGCTTGAACGGGTTCTTGCACTTGATTTTGATATAATCGGTATCAACAACCGCAATCTGAAAACATTTGAAGTTACGCTTGAAACGACTGCACGGCTTTCGGGAATGATCCCCGAAGGAAAGGTCATCGTTTCCGAAAGCGGTATCAAGGATAACGCAGATATGAAAACCGTCCGCAGCTATGACGCTGACGCTGTACTCATCGGTGAAACGCTCATGCGAAGCGGAAACATCGGTGCAACGCTTGCTGCTTTGAGGGAAAATGTATGATAAAGCTTTGCGGAATGAGAAGGCTTGAAGATATTTCTTACTGCAATGAATGCAAGCCCGACTACATAGGTTTTATCTTCGCAGAGAGCAAGCGAAAGGTCACACCGGCTTTTGCAAAGCAGCTTCGGGATAAGCTTGACCCGAAAATAAAAGCCGTCGGAGTCACGGTAAATGCCCCGATCGAGTTTTTTTCGGAGATAAACGGCTTCACAGATGTTTTTCAGCTTCACGGAAATGAGGATGACGGATATATTTCGGCTTTGCGGAGCCTTTTCCCCGAAAAAGAGATCTGGAAAGCAGGACGAATACGCACCGAGGCCGATATTGACGCTCTGTCGGCGCTTCCTGCCGACAAATATGTACTGGACGCTTTTTCAGCGGAAGCGTATGGCGGAACGGGCAAAAAAATTGATGAAAAGCTGCTCGTTTATGCGAAAGAAAAGCTTTCAAAGCCTTTTTTCATCGCAGGCGGCATTGACATTTCCAATATTACTGATATAATTAAAGGGTATTCGCCATTTGGTGTCGATCTTAGCAGCGGAATTGAAACAGACGGCTTCAAGGACAGGACAAAAATGCTTGAAATAATGAATAAATACAAGATTCTTACGGAGGAAAAGTAAAATGAGTGATAACAAGGGCAGATACGGCATTTACGGCGGACAGTACGTTCCCGAAACTGTTATGAATGCCGTTACGGAGCTTGAAGAAGCTTACAATAAATACAAGGATGATCCCGAATTTATCGCAGATCTGAAAAAGCTTTACCGTGATTATGCAGGCAGACCATCGATGCTTTATTATGCTGAAAAAATGACAAAGGATCTCGGCGGTGCAAAGATATATCTCAAGCGTGAGGACCTCAACCACACGGGCTCACACAAGATAAATAACGTTCTCGGTCAGATACTGCTTGCAAAGAGAATGGGCAAAAAGAGAATCATTGCCGAAACGGGAGCAGGTCAGCACGGTGTTGCAACGGCTACTGCGTGTGCGCTTTTCGGACTTGAATGTCAGGTCTATATGGGTGCGGAGGACGTTAAGCGTCAGTCGCTCAATGTTTACAGAATGAATCTTCTCGGAACGAAGGTAATTCCTGTTGAGAGCGGAACTGCTACTCTCAAAGATGCAATAAATGAGGCTATGCGTGACTGGTGTACAAACATTTCGACTACATTCTACTGCATCGGCTCGGTAATGGGTCCTCATCCTTATCCGCAGATGGTTCGTGATTTCCAGAAAATTATTTCCGAGGAAACAAAGGCACAGCTTATGGAGCTTGAAGGCAAACTCCCCGACTGCGTTGTTGCCTGCGTCGGCGGCGGCTCGAATGCTATGGGTTCGTTCTATGACTTCATCGGTGACAAGAGCGTTCGTCTTGTCGGTGCGGAGGCTGCAGGAAAGGGCATTGACACAAAGCTTCACGCTGCAACGCTTGCAAAGGGTTCGCTCGGCATTTTCCACGGTATGAAGTCAATTTTCCTTCAGGATGAATTCGGTCAGATCGACCCTGTTTACTCTATCTCGGCAGGTCTTGACTACCCCGGCATCGGTCCCGAACACGCTTATTTATGGGAAACAAAACGTGCAGATTATTTTGACATTACCGATGAAGAAGCTGTCCGGGCGTTTGAGTATCTTTCCCGTACAGAGGGCATTATCCCTGCGATCGAGTCATCACACGCCGTTGCTGCTGCGCTCAAGATCGCTCCGACAATGGGCAAGGATCAGATAATGGTCATCACTATCTCGGGCAGAGGCGATAAGGACGTTTACTCCATCGCAAAATACCGCGGTGTTGACATCGTTGAATCATAAGGAGGAAAGATCAATGAACAGAATAGATGCTTGCCTTTCAAAGCTTCGTGAAGAAGGCAAAAAAGCACTTATCACTTTTATAACAGCAGGCGATCCGTCGCTTGACACAACGGAAAAGCTTGTACTTACAATGTTTGACAACGGCGCTGATATTATTGAATTGGGCGTACCGTTCTCCGATCCTATCGCAGAGGGAAAGACCATTCAGGAATCAAGCTTAAGGTCGCTTTCCACAGGTAAAACTAATCTTAACACGATATTTGAGCTTGTTAAAAGGCTCCGTGTTCAGACGGACAAGCCGCTTGTGCTTATGATGTACATAAACACGATTTTCCGTTACGGAACGGAGAAGTTTTTTGAGCTCTGCAAGGAAACAGGAATAGACGGAGTTATCGTTCCCGATCTGCCATACGAGGAAAGAGATGAGATACTCCCCTATGCAAAGGCAAACGGCATTATCCCGATCAGCTTGGTAACTCCTGCTTCGCACGAAAGGATCAATGCGATCGCATCACAGGCAGAGGGCTTCCTCTACTGCGTTTCTTCAAACGGTGTAACGGGTACAAGAAGCAGCTTCTCGACTGATTTTGACAGCTTTTTCAGCGAGATCAAGAAAAGCTGCAGGATCCCTGCTATGGTCGGCTTCGGCATCTCTTCGCCCGAACAGGCTAAAACAATGAGCGGCTACTGCGACGGCGTTATCGTTGGAAGCGCAGTTGTAAAGCTCGTTGCACAGTACGGAAAGGACAGTGCTGAAAAGGTCGGCGAATTCACAAAGTCGCTCAAAGAGGCAATGAATTAAAAAAGTTTACGATTTTTCTTTTCTCATTAAACGTTTAGCCCACTTGAAAACAAGTTTTTTATATGCTATAATTATGGGGATTTCCGATTAGATTTAGGGTACTACCGATAAAGAAGAATTTATCGGTACCGAGCCGCAATCTTTGAGCATTTCGTATAATAACCTACGAACTGCCCAAGGGGGGCTCCCCTTTGGAAATCCCCTACTTAATTTTAAGGAGAACGTTTTTATGAGAAATATATCTTCGGCAGAGCTTTTAAAAGAATGGACAGCAGGCTGGAATGTCGGCAACTCGCTCGACGCCTGCAAATGCGGCGGACTTGAATCGGAAGAATCCTGGCACAATCCAAAGGTTTCGCAGAAGCTTATTGACGGTGTGATCTTAACGGGACTGAATGTTATCCGTGTGCCTGTGACCTGGTCAAATCATCTTGACGAAAACTTTAACATTGACAAAGCCTGGATGGACAGAGTTCAGGAGGTCGTTGACTATGCGTACAAGAGGGGCGTTTTTGTTATTCTCAACACGCATCACGAGAATTTCCTTTACACATCGCAGGAGAATTATCCGAAGGCATCGGAGATCCTTGTTCGTATATGGGAACAGATATGTGAGCGATTCGGCGGCTACGGTGAGCGTCTGCTTTTTGAGGGACTTAACGAACCGCGCAAGAACGGTGCGCCCGATGAATGGCACTGCACGGATGAAGAAGCTTTCGATGTTGTAAATAAGCTGAATATGGATTTTGTTAAAACAGTACGTTCAAGCGGCGGAAACAATGCTATCCGTCATCTTGTGCTTGCGACCTACTGCGGAGCCTGCACGGATGAGATAATGCGTTCGCTCAAAGTCCCCGATGATGACAAGGTGATCGTCAATGTTCATTCCTATATCCCGTGGGATTTTGCGGCAAAGGAAGACGGTTCGGCTGAATTTAACAACACGGCAGAGCTTGACGCTACATTTGAATATATGAAAAAATACTGCGCTGACAAAAACATTCCGCTTATGATAAATGAATTCGGTGCCGTCAACCGAAACAACACGGAAGAACGTGTGAAGTATATTGAGTATTTCAAATCCAAGGCTGATGCGCTCGGCATAAAATATCTTTGGTGGGACAACGGTTACAGGCACAGTTTTGCACTTTTTGACCGCAAAAACGGTAAACCTCTTTTCAAATCTATTGTTGATGCACTTGTCAAGTGATAGTTAAAAAGTGTGAATTATTTATATTTTTCGGAACATAATATAGGCAGAATGACAAAAGTATAAAAACCTATTGACAAAATCTATCAAATTTGATATAATAAATAAGCGTTGTGAGAAGATCACAACACTTTGAGTTATTAGCTCAGTCGGCAGAGCATCTGACTTTTAATCAGAGGGTCTGGGGTTCAAATCCCCAATAGCTCACCAGTTAAAACCCCATAGAACCGAAGTTCTATGGGGTTTTCTGTTTTATAAGTACACACTTGGGTACACACTTTTTAATTTTGACTGTACAATTATATTCAGTCTGTGAGAATATCTCTGAAAACATCCTGCACCATTTTAGCTGTATTTGACATATCATCGGTCATCTGGTGGCTGTACACACCGTATGTATCCATGTTCTTGCTGTGGCCTACAAGCTGTTTGAGGTATCCTTCCGGTAATGTCTTGACGGCAGATACAAACGTATGCCGCAGTTCATACGGCGATACATCCGCTGTAATGCCGTTATGTGCGCGATACGTCCTCCAGCGCTCGTAGTAATACGGCTGCGTTAGATGTGAACCGTCAACGCGGGCAAAAACATACTCGCTTTCATATTCCCTTGCTTCGCAGAGCTTTTTCTGTTCTTCAAGTATGGAGCTGCTTATGATATTCAGCGCAAAATCACGGCGTGCGTTCTAGTTTTTACCGTTGGTGGTTTCGTTCAGCTCGTTTATAGACCGTCTTAAATGTACTATACCGTCGCTTATATCCTTCCATTGAAGTCCGAACAGCTCTCCGGGACGAAGACCTGTCACCACCTGAAAACGGTAAGCGTTTATAAATGGGTCGGAGATCTCTTTGCGGCAGAACATAGTTTTGTCGGAAGAAAACAGGATCTTAATGTGCTCGGGCTGTAAGATGCACTTTTCTCCAACGGGCGCACCTTTAGGTATCGCAAGATCTTCCACTATAAGGGTGGTAAGCTTGGATTTACGGCAGTATTTGAGAAATCCCATCATGCAGCCGCGGATATTCATAAGAGTTTTCTTTGAAAGCCCCTTTGAAAAGCCGTTGTTGATAACCTTTTGAAGCGACATTTCGGATAAATTGTCGATTTTTACCGTGCCTATCTGCGGATTTATCCAGTTTTTGAAATATCCCTCATACTGGATCCAGTTACTTTTTGATGTGGTGCTTTTCAGGTATTCAATATAACCTTCGGAAACCTTCTTCACCGTCAATCTGCCGGAAACAATACCCTCATCAAGCCATCGGTCGGCTTTTGCATTCGCTTCACGCTGACCGTTTTTGCCCGGTTTGGAAGAAGTAAAGGTCTTGCGTATGCCGTCTTTCTGGACGTTGATCTGCCAGCGGTTACGGATTTCGATCCAGACTGCTGTGTTCGTTCGTTTCATAAAAAAATACCTCCTTGACATAATTTGGGAGGTATGCTATACTTATCTTGTCAGAGATGTGGTATAGCATACCCTTTCTTCTCTCCCCTGCTCGGTGCGCCAACACCGAGTGGGGGATTTTAATTTTTGCAGTCAACTGCAAATTTTGCGGAAATCACGATAAATTTTCTGCTAAATCTTCATCATCGAGTTTTGACGCCGCTTCTGACATAGTCAAACTCTGCCTATACTGCTCCGCCAATGCTGTGCGCTTAAATTCAGCGGAAGGACAACGCTCATCAACTATTTTTTCAATTTCATCAAGTGAAACTTTAAAGAATTCCTTGCGCAGATTAACCTTATTTACACGTTTATTATTAAAAATACTATGTAAATCATGTTCAAGTCCGACAGCATCATCCGAGAAAATCAATCCGTGAACATCAAACGGGAACGGCACACTTGCATTTCCTAACTCATTAACTCTATCCATAGGCTCCATACGTCGGGTCATGCCGATTTTGTACACATCATCACCGAATGAACCGATATTGCTGATAATATACACATATCCTGCCTTATCCTGCAGACTATAGGATATACAACACAAACGGTGTTACAGTTAAAGAATTTTTTCTGACAAAGCACAATCCGAATAAAATTGCATTGCCGAACAAGCGTGTACTGCCTTTCGGGGGTTACACAGTACATAACACCGATGAAATTAAGGTCAGCACACAGACTACAATGGCAGAGCAGTATGTTCGTGCGACCTATAACGGCAATATGAACGATGTGAGGGTACATTTCTACGTTGATGAAGTCGAAGCGTGGCAGGAGCTTCCGCTTGATCGGCAGTTGTGGCACGCAGGACAGAAAGGCAAAGCGGAAGCGAACGGCTCGCACATCGGAAATCAAGCGACTATCTCAATTGAGTTCATAGGCAACAGCGCAAAGGCAGAGGACAATGCCGCAAGCCACGTTTGCAACATTTTCAAGAGTAACGCCTTCGGGCATTTTCTTCAAAAAGCCGATAAGCTCCTGTGCGGAGATTTTCTTCTCCTTTATGGTTTTGAGAATCTCCTTGTTTTCAAGCTCTGCGATTTTCGCATTGTTCTCGGCAATGCTCTTGTCGATCACCTGTCCCTTATTCTTGTGGGCGGTTTTCTGCTCCCGAAGCCTGTCACGCTTTTCATAGCACTCCTGCAATTTCTCCTCATCGGTACGCTTCGGCTTTGTGGGCTTGGTCTGCTTTACGGCAGCAGGCTCGGCTGTGGGTGTGGTCATTGTTTCATCGTTCATATAATGTGTTCTCCTTTCAATTTCCGTTCGTTATGATTTCAGCTCAATCCCTGTCCGTTCTATCCTGCTCCGCAAGCCACTCCATAAATCTCTCCCGTCTGATAAACTTACGCTTACCTATGCGGATAATGGGAATGTCCTCTCGATTGAACAGGGCATACGACATAGAACGTGAAAATCCCATATCCTGCAAATCTTTTGCGGAGAGGATTTCGG